>JAKAUD010000242.1 GCA_021827885.1 Thermoplasmata archaeon
CGGTTGAATCTTTATGCATACAAATTTAATAAACATTTTTCGTATTTTAGCGCTAAAATCCAGAAATCGGAATATGTTCTCTTTTTGAAAAAATAATTCTATTTTAAAAGCTTCACTGGCCCAAACGATAGATGTCATGAAAAATGTTCTTTTGCCCACGTTGTCATGACGGTGGCAGCGTGAGAGCCGGAGAGGCAGTCGTCTGTACACTTGACCTCTGAGGTCGCCAGATAGATTGACTGTCCTTCGTCTCGACATAATACCTTGAAACAAAGGTGAATAGAAGGTTGTCGAGCTTGCTCCGACTCTGAACTCTCACAGACCACAAAGGAGGCGATAAGAATACTGATTGGGTTAGATCTACATAAACGCACCGTATATGTAACAGAAATGAATGATGATGGAAGCATAAATGAACAGTATGAGATTGCAAACGACGAGGAATCCTGGAAGAGATTCGGATCCAGATACATGGAACTGAAACCTGAGATAGCCCTAGAGGTTTCAACAACCGGAAAGTATGTTGCCAGGATGCTCAGGGACATAGGCTTCTCAGTGCATATAGCGGATCCGATCAGGCTTGCACTCATATTCAACACTGCAAAGAAGAACGATAAGGAGGATTCATACAAGCTTGCAAAGCTCCTAAGACTACAGGAATTGCCAGAAGTGTATCTTCCCTCAAAGTTCTCAGATGATCTTAGATCGATAGTAAGGTACAGGAAATCCCTTGGAGAGGAGATCACGATGATCAAGAATCGTGTACATGCAATGCTAACAAGTCATGGAATAATTGTTCCTGCAGCAGATATCTTTGGAAGGAGAGGTCTTGGCTGGATCCATTCAGGATCGCATAAACTTCCGACAGCTGAAAGAATTGTGATGAGCGATCTTCTTTCGCATGCTTCCGATCTGATGGAGAGGGAGAGGGCAATAGAGGATCAGATTGCAGTAATGCTCTCGGGCAACGAAGATGCCAGACTGCTTATGAGCATTCCTGGGATCAATGTTTACTCTGCAGCCTGCATTATCGCTGAGATAGATGATGTTTCCAGATTCGGTTCCAAGGAGAAGCTTGCATCCTATGCCGGCCTTGTCCCAAGGCAGGATCAATCTGGAACTGTTGACAGGCGAGGCCACATCACCAAGCATGGCCCTTCTCTCCTGAGATTCATCCTGGTCAATGCAGCTCACTGCGTGATCAGGTATTCCAAGACTATGCGCCTCAAATACCTCAGCCTTGTCAGGAGACTTGGAAAGAACAGATCCATCGTTGCAATTGCGAGGCACCTCCTTGAGGTAATATACACTATGCTTACAAAGCGTGTTCTGTTCATGGATAACATTGACAGCCTCACTGAGAGAAAGATGGCTGTAATGTCCATAAGGTCAAGGAAACCTAAGATGATTCGGGAACTTGAGGAATCAGTAAGAATATTAAAGGAGAAAAGGTTCAGGAAGATGCCAGAAGAACATTTTTCATAGAAGTGTACAGAATATTGTGTAAATATAAACCATGAATGGAAAATTCATGAAAAGAAAAAGGATACCTCCTTGAAGACAAGCAAGGAGGTAAAACACACATGGAAGACATAGATAAAATGGTAACGGAAGTCGCAAGAAAAGCTGTAAAGGAATTCCTTGAGAATTTGATGAATACAGAAAGGGATGTATTCCTCATGGAAAATAATGGCCAGAAGAATGGTTATTATAGAAGATCCATGAAGACAAGGATGGGTGAGATAAGAGATCTGAATGTACCAAGAGACAGGAATGGTTCATTCCAGACTGCTGTGTTTGAACCATATTCTAGATCTATCGGTATAGATGAATTGATTCTTGCTCTTTATTCAAAGGGTATATCCACAAGAAATTCAGCTGAGATAATGCATACAATATTCCAGAATCGATATTCCAAATCCACAATCTCAACAATAACTGAGACAACACTTGAAGAGGTTAAAAGATTCCAGGAGAGATCTCTTGATAGAAGATACATAGCAATATTCCTTGATGGATTATTCTTTTTCCTCAGACGGGATACAGTGGAGAAGGAACCTGTCATATTCGCCATGGGAATAAAAGAAACCGGCGAATATGAGATACTTGGCTTCTATCTCTCTGCAAAAGAGACACATAACACATATTCCACAATCATACAGGATCTCTATAATCGTGGAATAAGGGAACCTCTTCTGTTCATAGCTGATGGTATACCAAAACTGGATGAGGAGATACGTAAAATATTTCCAAGAGCTGAATTCCAGTTATGCACAATACATGCATCAAGGAACTTAGAAGCAGATGTTCGTGAATCTGATAAGAACGAGATCGATCGAGACCTGAAAGCAATATTCTTATCAGAAACAAAGGATTCTGCTATAAACAGATTCAATCACTTCAAGGACAAATGGTCCTCGAAGTATCCAAGACCCATATACAATATGGAAAGGAAGCTTGGATATCTGTTCACATACTTCCAGTATCCTGAGAGCATCAGGAGATCTCTGCATTCATCGAACATCATAGAAAGAATGAACAAGGAGATTCGACGGAGAATAAAGGTAATTGATTCACTGCCCACTGAAAGTGCAGCCATGAAGATAATATATCTCAGAATAGCTGAATTGAATGAGAAGTGGTCACACAGGGTCATAAAAGGATATTTTAAATGCAAGGATGAGATCAGAGACATGTTCAGGGAAAGGTATCCTTAATCTTACACATAATTCTGGACACTACGCCGCAGACAAAAAGATTCTTGGATGGAATGTACCACAGAAGATAGATAACAGTATAGATAATGCAATGTTCTCTGTTAGTATTGCACTATATGCTCAATAGAGGCAAGTATTAGCTAAGAGTCCATCACGCAAGAAAATAGAGTGGTAGAAAAATCAGTAAAATTCAATGTGCCTATCTATCTAATAAAATACAGTAAAAAGTAATCTACAGGTTCAATCGCTGCTCTGGTAATGATTTACAATGTATTTATCTCAATTCCATTGTAAAATTTCATTGAGCCGGAAAACTAGGTGAAGATATATTACAATTTTTATGCGGTTAGATCAGCATTAAGGAGTTCACTCGCCTTCAAGTCCTAATTTCCGGATATACTAATTGGTGAAACCTTGAAGGAGGATGGAATAAATACGATAATCACTGAGAACGAGAAAGATTTCAGAAGAATACTTGGTCTTAAGATTATAAACCCCATCCATTCAGAACTTTAACAGAGTGAATTTGTTCTTATCAGAAAGACAATTTCCGCTGCTGATCTAAGGCTAACTGATTCGATAGTCGAAATGTTGTTTAAAATCTAGAAAGGCAGGTTTGATGGGTACAAGAGGATAGGCTGAAAGTTGTTATAAGCCTTTAATGCAATATGCTGCGTGGAAATAAATTAAAATTGATTAATTTCACCACTTTGAACCCCATTAAGGATGAGAAATCCCTTGACGTCGCACGCCTTGGATAGTGTGTTTGTAACATAGCAGTCTGAAGCTGCTGACTTCACGAGTTCTCTAATTGTTTCAAAGCTTTCGTGAGATTTTATATCCACAAAGTATTCGATTTCAGTGAAAAACCTTGGCCTGCTTATGGTGAATTTTCCATCCACCTTTATTACAAGATCATCAATCCGGATATTCATCGAACCTGCGCGTTCAGCGTAATGAACCATCTGGCACATCCCGAGGCTCGAGATAAAGTAGGATAGTGGGCTTGGTCCATTTTCGTCCGAGGCCCATGTGAAATCCTGGTTCTCCGGTTTTGTTTCAGAGAGTAGATTATCTCCCTTTTTCACTGTGACGCTGACCTTGGAGGTTACATTGCCCCGCTGGTCAAACATCGAAAACCTTGCCATTCTCTCCTTCATCCTCACCCTGAAGCTGTCATCAAAATTTACCATGGGTTCTGATGACTGGCAATTTCATAAAATTTTTCCATCAACCGTTGAGGGAGAATGGAAATAGCGTTCAGATTGTCACTATTTTCCCAAGAGCAGTTATCTCCAGCTCGGATCTTCCCCTTGAACCCTTGTTCACAGTAACGAGCCCAAGCTCTACTAGACCTTCTGAGTCCTCCGAACCATTCAGATGCCTGCTTATAAGCGATTTATCTAATCCGGTCATCTCAGAGAGCTGCTCCAGGCTTCCAATCCTACCATGCTTCCTTACAAGGGCATTAAGGATCGACAGCTTAGTTTCTGAGAGGATTCTCTGGTAACCAAGCTTGAGTATCGGTAACATGTGCACCCCCTTCGAATCAACCCAGAACGCCCTTATCCCAATAATAAAGGCAGAGGAAATTGCCGTGCATGATATGAGCTTGCCGCCGCCAGTTACATTAATGATGAAGTCATCATAATCGCTGCAGTTGTCCCTGTAAACTGATTTTACCGCCTCCAGAACCTCGTTCAAATCTCCCGACGACACCTTGACCTCTTCTACCTGCGTCATAAGTGCACTTGCAATCTGCTTGACAAATTCGTTAAATGGGATTTCAATCACCGGACTGCTTCCATGGACTTCCTCGCGGATTATGACTAACTTATCAAGAGGCATCAACCTGATCCCGTCCCTGACGCCCTTATATGATTGACCGTCAGAATATATTGCAATCTGTAGAGTTTTTCTCTGTTCGACTCTATCTTCTCCCATTGATCTGCCTAAACAATCCATGCTATTAAACATGAAGATTGAATTTATTCTGTTCTTACAAATCTTCGCATATAACAGTTGACTGCGTGTGTGGGTATACAATGACTTAAATAATGTTGGTAATGTTCTGTTTCGCTTGCTAATCAAGGGTTTTTTTTTCAAGTTCTGCCTCGTATTAATGTCAACGGTTGACGGAATTGGCTTTTATATGATTCCAGTATGAGAATTTTCGATAAATATGGAACAGAATAAATGTGACGCATGCGGTAAAGTATTCGACTCGAAAGAACAGCTTATGGAGCACGCTAGGATGCACAAGGGAAATGCGAAATATTCCCCCAGGGTAAGCAGGGTGATAATTTCATCCATTATCGGTGGGGTATTTGGAGGTATCCTGATGCTACTTGTATTAATGACAGGGGCCTCTGCGATGGGGCTTCCTGATACCATTTTTGCACTCGTGATGGGGATGGGGCTTGGGGCATCAATGAGCTCGGGTGTGGCTGTCGGGGTACTCGCACATTTCACAGTCAGCATCGTGGCTGGCGCCATATTCGGCGCAATTGTCTCGTATGTCAAACCAATAAGGCTCAGAAGCGGACCGGTTTCACTCGTGCTTGGCCTTGTATTCGGCATCGTGGTATACCTTGTGTTCTTTCTGCCGATGGCTGAGACGGTGTTTGCATCAGTAATGATGAAGTTGATGGGCGTCAAAGCGGCAATGATGCTTCCGGATGTTCTCGTGGTAGGATTTATCGGGCATATTGTATACGGACTTACACTTGGAACAACAGCGTTCTATCTGGGTAGAAAAATATAAACTACCCATATTTTATTTATATTAAATCACTTGAGTAAAGGGATAGAGATGGAAACAAATTTTGACCTTGTAATAATAGGATCAGGATCTGCGGCAACTACAGCAGCATTTGAGGCGCTTGGTGAGGGAAAGAAAATCCTGGTCATAGACCAGAAACTGACAGGCGGTACTTGCGCCCTGAGGGGCTGCGATCCTAAAAAAATTCTTGTAGGTGTTACTGACTCACTGGAATCGGCTAAAAGACTACAGGGGCATGGAATAGCCAGCCTTGCCGGTTCAATCGACTGGAAGGACCTTATGGCATTTAAGACATCCTTCACTGAATCCATGTCCAGTGGGATCGAGGAAAGCCTTGTCAAAAACGGAATAGCTGTAATGCATGGCAGGGCAAAATTTACGGGTCCGGAGAGCATTAATGTTGACGGCAGATCAGTTGAGGGGAAGCAGTTCCTGATAGCTTCAGGCGTAAAAGCCTCAAATATTGGTTTCCCCGGTTCCGAGTATCTGATCGACAATGAAGGCTTTCTGAGCCTGCCTGAACTTCCAAAGAAAATTGTTTACATAGGAGGCGGCTACATATCTGTTGAATTCGCGAGCATAGCAAGAAAGGCTGGCTCCGATGTTACAATTATACAGCATCCAGACAGACTGCTTGTGAACTTTGACCGGGAGATGGTCGAAATACTTACAGGGCTCCTGAAAGATTCAGGAGTAAAGATAATTACAAACGCTTCGGTGAAGAAGATAATAAAATCCAATGGCGGATACAGCGTCGTCCTTTCAGAAAGAGGTAAGGATGAAATTGTTCCAGCTGATCTTGTTGTGCATGGTGCTGGAAGGGAATTCGATTCCGATATGGGACTGGATGCAGCACAGGTGAAGTGGTCAAAGAAGGGGGTGACAGTGAACGAATACCTGCAGAGTGTTTCAAATCCGCGGGTATATGCTGCTGGGGACTCTGCTGACACTGATGGGCCAAAATTGACTCCGGTGGCAGTCATGGAGGGACATGTTGCTGCAGAAAACCTACTTCATGGAAATTCTGTAAAGGCCGGATATACTGGCATACCAACCACTGTATTCACATCACCTCCACTTGCAATGGTCGGGATCACAGAAGAGGACGCGTCAAGGAAAAACATTGCAGTAACCATTAAAAAGGGTGAGATGACAAACTGGTACAATTCAAGAAGAAGAGGTATCCCAAAGGCATTCTACAAGGTGATTCTTGACAACGGTTCGAAAAAAGTCCTTGGCGCAAGTATCCTTGGAGAGAATTCAGAGGAGGTCATAAATATCTTCGCACTTGCAATCAGGATCGATATCGATGTCAGCACTTTGCTTTCAACACCGTTTACGTATCCATCTGATACGAATGACATCAAATACATGATTGGCTAAACCTGCAATTCCCCACTTACAACTCCTCCAAAGCTTTTGCAGATATTTAACCGTGTAGTCTTCTGACTAATTGGTGGATCGTTGCACAGACAAACCGCGAAATCTCTTGCAGATTTTTTATCTAACTGCTGTATTAAAAAGATATCGCAAAATAAGCTAACTGCAGTTAAAAACTTCAAATTTACATTGATCATGATGAGCGGCCTGTTGAAATAGAAATTAACCTTGGAAATTGGGGAATTTTTATCCCGTTATATTAGCCCTGAACCATTCCACCATGTTTTTATCCCGGCATCATAAAGGGTGTGTCTGAACGCGGGAAAATCTCCCTTGAATTTCGAATCGTCTAGGATGTAAGGATCTGAACATTCGTACAGAAGCTTAATCAATTCAAGGGCGTTGGAATTGAATAGACCAGATATTCTCAAAAACTCTTTAGAAAGTATCTTTAGATTTAATTGGCTCCCAGCTGTCTTGTATACCTTTTCTGCAAATTGTCTTGCCGTGATGACCTCTCCAGACACATGATAAATCTTGCCGTACGAATTGCTTTCTCCGACAACCAGAAGCTTAGCCTCTGCTGCGTCTTCAATATAAGTGAAATTATGCGGGATATCCGCGTTAACTGGCCAAATTGATGATTTTCCGTGAATCACACTAATAAACATCCTTCCATAAAGGTCGTTCATAACATTAGGGCCGTAGAAATCGGCAAATCTAGGTATAACCACTATGAGCCTTCCCTTCCTGCGATAATCCAGAAGTAGTGCCTCCATTGAATTCCTTGTTTTGCCCATCCTGGAAGTTGCAGCAAGGGGATGAGATTCATTAACAGGTACCTGTTGGAACTAGCCGTATCCATATACATTTCCAGGAAATACTATAATTGGCTTGGTTTCCCCACATCCTTTAATGATATTTGATAGGAATTCCATGAAATTATCTTTCCATTTACTGTAAGGAAAATTATTTCCAATGAATACAACCGAGGCCACGCGGCAACCCCGGTAACAGCCTCTTCGTTCAGCATATCCGCCTTATCTATTTCAACACCATTTGGAAACAACTTTCTGGCTTTTTCCTCGTTCCTGACAACTGCCCTCACATTCAGGCCTTTTTCATGTAACTTTTTTTACAACTGCATGCCCATTACATGCGGTTGCGCCGAAAACGACATGCAGTGCGTCAATGATCTGCTGTTAAATTTAATGACATTGATTTTCGATCTAGTTATATCCAGTGAATATTAAATGCATCTCTTCATTAGGCAGATACTGGAAAATAGATATAAATTTAGTACCTGATTTATGCCGATTCCAGAATTGCTCACGAAAAATTAGGTCGAACGGGATGAAGACTTTAAATTTTTATGATTTCCAGGAAGTGTGTTGCACAATTCAATAGGCATGTGTCACCTCTCTTAGCATGTTGTAATATTGCACCTTAAGTGCAATCTCATGCGCAATGTAATCGGGCCTGACCGCCTTAATCACTTCTCCCATGGTTCTCTTTAGGCCTGAGAAATATATCTCAACATTCCATCTCTTTCCATAATCAACGGATTCCTTCCATTCCTTTTCTGATGTCTTTCGGATCTGCCTGACTATCTTCGCTCTTGAAGGTGATCCCCTGCTCTTTGAGGATGCATTCTTCCTTGGCGGTATTATTTTATTCTCCCCGAATGTGTTGTATATGGCCTTAGAATCATAACCCTTGTCTGCGAATATCCTTTTGATCCTTTCTTTTACAGATTTCAGTATTTCTTTTCCTGCCTTTGCATCATGCACATGTTCATCAGTGATGGAAAAGGACATATCTGAAACATCATTTATGGATATGACAACATGAAGCTTTGACCATCCCTTCCTTGGTTTTTTCCATTTTGTACCAAGATAATCACCCCTGATGGTGATCTTGAAGCCTGTGGAATCAATGGCGCAGTCCACAGGCTTTCCCTGAGAATCGGGAATTGCAGGCTTAATCTTTCTTATTCTTCGGAATATGCTTGTGTAGCAGACCGTTGTTATTCCGGTGATCCTTGCAAATATTCTGGCGATTCCCTCCAGTGACCTGAAAGGAACATTGTACAATGCACGTAATTTTGCCAGGAATGTTATGAATGCATTTGGCGTCTTGTAGGGATGTCGTCTCTTTCCCCTGTTGTTATCTGCAATGGGATCCCTCCAGTTCATGAGAAATGATGGGTCCATGAGATCCTCAATTCTATTCACAAGAGATCTGTTGTATCTGTCATACCTTCTGTCCGAACCGATCCAATATCTTCTTATGCTTCTATTTCCTGTAATCGAGATTGATTTTGGTGTCATACAAACCGCTCACTCCAGAGAGGTGCATCAACCGCTCGATGCTTCCTCGTGTGTGATTGAAGCTTGGCATTGCCTCGACTCTGTCGATAGAGTTTCTTTCTATAAGGGAACTTGACATGTGATTTCTCATTTCAATAATCGCCAGCCAGTAACTCTTGGGGCTCCGTAGATTTTTTGAATCACTGCAATCTGTTCTTGATCTGTGGAAAGTTCGCTAAATGCATTCCACATGCAAATGACATGTTCAAATGAATCTTCTGGATATGGGATCATTTGCATGTTCCCCACCCTGAACTCAATTTTTAGTTTTCCTTTCTTAGCCTCTTCTTTAGCTCTTTCTATGAAGATCTGAGTGATATCCATCCCATATACAGTATACCAGTCCTCTGCCAGTGGGATAGAAAATCTTCCATACCAGCATGCTAGATCCAAAATCTTTGAATCCTTTCGCAGAATCTTTGTAAGATAGGATAATTCACTTTCAGTGAGGTCATTACTTTTTCTAGCAGAAAGCCAGTCAACACCCATTTCAGAATAAAATTCTTCTGGTGTTTTCATAGGTATCCGAAAGGATTGCCAATCTCATAAATATGTGTTTACAAACTTTACCAAAATTTAGGCTGCGTATCTTATTCGCCTGTGTCCATCAACAGCAGAAGTGGACGCAAAGCTTCCCTTATTTTGCTTCCAAGATCCGTGAGCCTGTACGAAATCCTGCCTGATCCCGAGATTTTTTCAATTAAACCGCCTGCCTGGAGATCCCTGAGTCTTTTAGAAATTATTGTTGAACTTGAAAATGGAATGTTTTTCAGTATCTCATTGAAATTCTTCTTATATCCGCTGTTTCCGATTACTCCTATTATCATCATCGTATATTTTTTCCCAATAACTTCCAGTATACTCAAAGATGGATCCACGCATACCAAGGATCCACCATACTCTATCATGCATGCCCTATTTCTATTACCTGTTCTCCTGTCTCCGGGTTTATCTTTCACCATATCCCATCCTTCAAGGTAAAAAATAGTTTACGTTTCCGTATTAATATCCCTCTGAAATACGAGATTATGGAAAAAAAGAGCGTGAAATTAAGGATATATGGAATGACATGCGACGACTGTGTTTCCACGGTTACGAAGAGCCTCAAGCAACAGGAAGGAGTGATCGATGTAAATGTCTCTCTGAAGGATGGAAAGGGTCAAGTTGTGATCGATGCTGAGAAAACAGCCCCAGAAGCATTGTTGAAAAACAGGGTATTCACAAAGCCATCACATTACAAGGCCACCCTTTCGGAAGATTAAACGGTGAAATATTTTGACAATTGATATTCAGAGATTTGACCTGGTAATACTTGGAAAGGGTGCTGCCGCTTTCTCGGCTGCAATAAAAGCATCAGAATTGAGTAATGGAGAGATGACGATCGCAATGATCGGCACAGGCCCACTTGGTGGTACCTGCGTCAATGTTGGTTGCGTGCCATCCAAATACATCCTGGAAGCATCTCATCTGGTCTTTAATCCGGAGCATCCAAGGATGCCGGGCATATATGAAACAGCCGTGAAGCATGATTTCAGTAAAGTGATGAACGGCCTGCGAGCGTATGTTGCGCATGCCAGGGATACAAAATATGCCAAGGTCATTGAAAATTATGATAATGTGAAGGTATTCGATGGCCTCGGAAAATTCGTTGATAGAAAGATAGTTAGCATCGTTGATAAAGAAGGAAAGGAATTTGCAAGAGTTTCTGGGTCAAATATCCTCATAGCCACTGGATCACACCCGACGGCACCCCCAATTGAGGGCCTAAAGGAAACTGGATACCTGACAAGCGACACAATCTGGAAGCTGCGGGATCTTCCCGCAACAATTGCAATAATAGGTGGCGGGGCGATCGGGCTCGAACTGGGGCAGGCCTTCCTGCATTTTGGATCTAAAGTTACAGTTATTGAAGCTCTTGACTCGCTTCTACCACAGACTGAACCTGAAATAGGTTCCATCCTGAAAACAAGACTGGAAAAGGAGGGCATGAAATTCTTCCTGAGAGCAAGGATAAACAATGTCAGCAGATCAGCAAACGGAAAGAGCATCGAAATAATAACGCACAATGGAAAGGAGATCTTGGAGGCAAAGGAAATCATCGTGGCAACAGGAAGGAAACCGAACACTGATTTCCTGGATCTTGAAGCTGCAGGTGTCAAGACCGATCCAAGAGGATTGATTCTGACAACAGATACGATGAAGACAAGCGCTGCCGGGATCTACGCTGCTGGTGACTGTGTCTCAAAAAAGTTGTTTCTTGAGACGCTCGCGGCCAGAGAGGGCGTAGTTGCGGTAAGCAATATGTTCGGGGAGGAAATGAGGATAGACTATGATTCAACCACCTGGGCAGTCTTTACCAGCCCACAGGTTGCAGGTGTTGGGATGACCGAAAATGAATTCTCAAAAAAGAACGGCGCCTGTTCATGCAGGGTGTTCTCGCTCGAGAACCTTACAAAGGCAAGCATAATTGGCGAAACAGAAGGCATCATAAAGATCACTGTAAATCCACTCGACAACAGGATTGCAGGTATGCACATCCTGTCACCAAATGCCACTGATATTATAACTGAGGGCGCATACGCTGTCAGGAACAAATTTATCATTGATGATATAATATCAACCAGCCATATCTTCCCATCGATCTCAGAGGGCATCAAACTTGCATCTCAATCCTTCATCAGGGATATTTCGAAAATGGCATGTTGCGTGGAATGATTGGAATGGAAAATATAGAAGCTGAATCTCGTTATCCCTTCGACAAAACAATTGAGATCCTGCGTAGATCTGTTGAAGAAAACGGCCTGAAAGTAGTGACATCGATAGATGCGCAGCTAAATCTAAGCAGGGCAGGCATAAAGATCGGAGGCAACCAGATCCTTGAAGTTTTCCATCCAAAACTTGCAGCAGAGGTCTTTGACAAAGACCTCCGGGCGGGAATAATCCCTCCAGTCAGGATCTACGTCTACGAGGATGCTGGGAATACGCATGTAGCCGCACAGAATGCTTCAGATCTATTCAGCAAATATAACGGTTTATCAGATCTTGGGAAAAGGCTTGATGAGCTACTTGTTTCCATAGTAAATTCTGTCAAGTAGCTAGGAGCATTCCTGTATTGATAACAAATGGACTTCAGGCGGAATCCCCGCTCTGATCAAATTTATTTTTTAATTTGGTTGAATTATTAAAAGGGGCGTTATTTGCTTGCGTTACTTCGGTGTGTTAAGTTGACTGCCTGCTTCACTATAGATACCAGCGCAGCAGGATCTATTTTGCTGTTTTCATAATAATCCACCGCACGAACAGTCCTGCTGTCGATTCTGGAATTGAATGTATTTTGTCTATCATCGATTGCAGCACCTTTTGGGAATGTCAGCCTGACAGATTTCTTTAAAACGTTCGCAATGCATATTATCCCTCCTGCAGACCACACAGACACACCTGCTGGATTTGAAGGTTTTTTCCATTTGACCTCCTCAATAATTGAAGGATCTGCATTTCTTATTATTGAGCGGAGTTCCGCAAGGGTCTGCCCACGCCATTCGTTGAAGGATGCTATTATTTTGTCGATCTGGCTTGACGCAGGTATTTCGTCATTTACGCAACCAGGCTTTCCTTTTATGGAGCCTGCTTTTTCCTTCTCGTTTTTTCGGTTTTTCTGAATGCCCGCACCTTTCTTCATAATCAAACCTACTTTAGAACACCACCAGATGCATACTGGATATCTTCAATTTACCTAAAAGGCCTCCAGTATACATAAATATCCTCATTGTGTTGCATATCTTGCCTTGAGCGCTTTAGTCTATTAGCTGCGGGAAGACAACGCGCATTAGTAATTTACGAGCGCGATTTCAAACATTCAATAAAAATGATTCAAACAGGCAATGAATCTGAAATATGGATTCTTGTATTTTCCCGGTACATGAATTTATAGGATAATGCACCAAGCGTGCCTCCAATGATGGGTGCAACCCAGTATATCCACTGGTAATACTGTTCCTTGAAAAGTATACCAGAAAGCACTGCAGGGCCAAATGACCTTGCAGGGTTGATTGATCCACCACTGACTGTTCCAAGCATGAATATCATTATAGAAACATATATGCCAACGCCACCACCACCGCCAGCTGTGTTAGTAGTCCTTGAAGTTACTCCCATTATAGTCCAGAGGAAGAAGAATGTCATTACAAATTCACCGAAAAAAGCAACATACGGCCCTCTTATGCCGGGAATCGTTGCACCGAATTGCACAGCATCGGCAGTGCTGTAACCAAACAGCACTGATACAGTCGCCGATGCAAGCACTGCACCAAGAAGCTGCGAAATGATGTATGGAACAACATTTTTTCCCGGGAACCGTCCAGCAACAAATAGCGAAAATGTGACCGCAGGATTGACATGTCCCCCGGATATGTTAGCCACAGCCATTATTGCAATAGAAATTCTAAGACCAAAAGTAACTGCGAGATAGAAGAGTGTAGATGGATTCAATGTCTGGTGAAATGCAGCTATGAAAGCGACAACGCTCCCCGGGCCAAAAAGTACAAAGATATAGGTACCAACAAACTCAGCTGCTAATTTCCTTAAAATGTCCGCCACTTGTTGAGCATTTAATCACTGTCCTCCTATAAAACAATCGATCCATACTGCCGGTTTCAAGTGTTGAAATTGGTTCATCGCAATTGATTTTTTTTGCAGTAAACCCTGTCTCCAGCAAAGATAACTGTTGGTTGCTGAATTATATTGATCTCATGCCAGATATTTTCTTGAAATTTTCTCGATTATCCCCTCAATATCGGGTGGAAGAGGGGTCTTTTTTAACCTGAGACCGGCTTTTGCCCCGTTTAAGCGCAGGCAGCTGTTTTTCAGAATCTGAAGTGTTTTGTAAATATCGTAGTTCAGTGATGCCTCATCAGCGGCAAGGGAACTGAACTCATGCTTCAGGTCATCATACTTCTCGCTCTCGTATCTTAATGCGGCAATGAGATCCCTGATTTTCTGGTATTCCCTGTTGAACTCTTCCATGCCAGCATCATCCATTGAAAGGAATGCACTGATAAATCTCAGGTCATCGATCCTGTCTTCTGTCATATTTAACCGTCATTTCATCTATCTGCCTTAGCTTTTTCAAATCCTCAAGCATATCCGTGAGCTTTTCCTGCATTTCAGAAACCTTTGATTTCTGCAGTATAATGTCTCTCTGGAGGATCTCATTAAGCTGGCGCACCAATTCGATTTCCCGTGTCAACCTTTCCCTCAATTCAGGCAACTTCAGGCACTCCTTTTAACAGCAATATAATGGTGTTTTGCTATTCCGGGTTGTTATAGAATTCAATTAACCAGTTTCTTATCTATAATTCAGGTAGAAAAGAAAAAAATGAATGTCAGGCAAATCCGGAGTATTTAAGGATCAAAGAAGTTTGAGTTCCTCTATCTTCTTCATGACTTCAACACCATGTTCTTTTGGAGATACCTTCTCATAAACATGCGCAATGGTGCCGTTCTTGTCGATAAGATATGTAACCCTCTTATCTGAGCTTCCATTGAATGTACCATAAGATTCAGATATCTTCTTGTCTGCATCTGATAACAGTGTGAAATTCAAGCCATATTTATCATGGAATTTCTTGTGTGAGTTGACGGAATCCACTGATACGCCGAGGACCTTGATTCCCTTCTTCTCGAATGCCGCATTGTTGTCGCGGAAATTACAGGC
>JAKAUD010000055.1 GCA_021827885.1 Thermoplasmata archaeon
AAAACCCCTGAGGTCGCCTTCCGTAAGCACCTTAGACGTCACCTCTGCTTCTTCTTTAGCTGCTCCCAGGCTTAGGAGTATTTCCTCTATCCAAGATTTCTCTTGTTCGAACTTCACGTGCATAACATAATAAATATGAGTTGTATGAAAATCTTCGTATCCTGTAATGATAGATTATAGTCTTACAGGATGATGTGTTTCAGTTTTAAAGCTCGTAACAAATATGGTGTCTGGGTACAAAAAATCATATGGTCCAAAAAGTTGAAAAAATTAAACTGTATTTCGTCTGTAACGTTTCTCGACTTGGTCTATATCCCCCTTGGGTAAATGGGCTTGGCCGTATTCGTTTAATCTTTTGAGCGAATACTGTAAATAACAACTGTTAACACTTTTGATGACATTCTCCTTTATGTGGAATAAGGGGTCTAATTTTGATCAATCCTTCGATTATTTTCTGGAAGGTTTTGGCAACTCAGTCAGGAGGATTAACCTAGAATATATGGCCATCGAATCAACAGGATGGAATATTCCAAAATACGCGGAGCGAGTGTATTGTTATGAATTGTATCACCAGATGAGAAACATATTTGGAGATAGATACGAGTACTCGATCAACGGGGAGCTCCCGAAAGGGACTCACGAAATTATTCAAGTCAATAGAAGTCCAGATTTTCTGGTTCATCGCCCTAAATCTATGGCATCGAATCTTGCGATAATTGAGGTAAAGCCATTCTCGATAGTAAAAGCGTTTTCTAACATTGTGCAAGACCTTAAAAAACTAGGCCTATTTACCGGGGATCAAGCGCACTATCGCTATGGTATCATGCATGTGTACAGCATTGGAATTGGAAAGAAAGAAGAGGAAGATTTGATTGCTAACTTCAAAAGTTTCTTGGAAAACTTCAGTAGCAAAAAGAAAATACTATTATCTTTGCATACGAGACCAGGGTCCGGACCCTCTTATGTAACTTTATAGTTGACAAAACTTGGTCATCCCTTTCAGAAATATTTTTATAGCGTCAATTATGATCGCATCAATGATGCGCAATTGTGCCAGATTCTCTTTAGAACCAGTTGGGCAGGGACTCTTTTATACTGGAAAAATAGGGAACTTCAACATGGTCTATGACTGTGGGGAATCGAATGGCCCCAACAAGATAGTAGGTCTTATAAAAGATTATAAGAACAAATTAGGCAATTCTAAAATCGATATGTTGATTATATCGCACCTGCACTGGGATCATGTCTGCGGCCTTGAAGAACTTATGAAAAGCACTCAAGTCAGATATGTGTTCTTACCTTACCTGCCTCCGATTCAAAGACTGTTATTGGCTCTAAGTGAATCTGCAAATGCCAACCAATCATACTACAATTTTCTCATTGACCCAGCAGGTTACTTTGTGGAACGAGGAGTCGAGAAAGTAATTTTGATTAGAGGTGAGAAAGGTGGTGAAGATCTAGGCAAATCTGAACCAAGTGATGATGGCACTTCCAATGATGGATTTGGCGTTGACTCTGAAGACCTAGATGATGAATCAATCCAACTTCCCAATAATGACGATCTTATGAAGATGGTCAGGGAAAACGATAGTCAGTTACTAGTAGAAACGTTAAAAACTCGTCTTTTTTTTAAGAGTCATTCTGGATTAATCTCTTTAAAGCATAGGTGGGTTTTCCGATTCTTTGCACCTCCAACAAACAAAAACTTGAAGGGATTTGAAGCATGTGTTATGAGAATCCTACCCAAAAAAGGGAAAATAGACCATAAAACGCTCAGTAAAATACTCTCCAGCAAAAGGGATCTGGGTAAACTCAAAAGCTGTTATGAAAATACTTTTAAACGGCTTAACGACACCTCTTTGATAGTTTTTCACGGACCAACTAATAAAAATATCTCTTCATTCTTATGTCTTTCCAGTACGCCCACAAATATACCTATGAATTACAGGTTTTATCCTTGCAAGAGCTCATTTGAATCAGATGTCAGATTTGGATGGGTACTAAATGGAGATGTCGATTTCAATGAGGTACTGACTGCATTTCTTAACCATTTTTCCGATTACTTAGGCCATATGACCCATTTACTTATACCACACCATGGATCAAAGGGAAATTGGAATTCAAATATCATGAGTAGTGTTGTAAATCCGAGCCATTGGTTCGTATCATTTGGATTGGGCAATCACTATCGTCATCCCAACAAAGATGTAATCTCAGAAATTATCACCAAAGGTAATACTGTATCAATTTGTAACGAGATCATGAGAATTGATCAATATGTCTTTACCTGACACAAGTGATTTGTTCCAAAAAAAAATAATTCATTAATTGGTATTTTCTTTTAGAATTTCCAATTCAGCTAGTCTAATGGGTGAAAGAGTAAAAGGGTCGTTTTAACGCCGTTTATCTATAAACTTTCTTTCTGACTTATCATTGCTTACCGTTGCTAGTCCTTCAAAATCTTTTTGTAATTTCCTCCCCTGGAATACTACCTTCAGTGTATTGAGTTCTTCTCGTAAAGTTAATCTCTAATTTCATATCCATTTTGAGTGAAAAAGTCTAGAGCCATTTGGACAATTGCCACAATAGTAATTGTGGTTTCCCTTGTAACAACGAGTTTAGCTTTCTTTTTGCCAGCTTATGCTGAACACAGTGGGGAACTTGAACAGAGCATGGTTGCAACATATGAACAGCCTCCAAATGGCTCCTTAAGTATGAATGCAGGAAAATATCAGTTAAAACTATCATCACCAGTAAGTCAATCCATACCAAATTTAGGAATAGAAATAATATCTGATAGGTCGCAGGCAGTGGGCTATGAAACGAGTATTTCTAGTCTGCAAGCTTTGGGGAGTTCATAGCAGCAAATGGAGATCATGGTATATTATGAAAATAATGGATCATTGTGTGCGTTAAACCACGGTAATGATGTCAGCCTCGTTACAGCTGGGGGGCAATATCCGATAGAAAAACTAGTGGCCCAATATTCCGTCGGAACATTCACTATTGCCAATGAATATCTTAAGTATGGCATCGACACATCAATAAGATATGCAAAAAATTACGATGAATTAGCAAACTCAGGTTATGGGCTCGAAAACGTCTTATCAGCATATAATTTCACAATTTCACCCAAATACGGGCAATCCAGACTCATCGCTTGTTCTACAATCTCAGTCACAAATTTCAGGCATTCAAATATACTTCTCCAACAGCACAACAACTTTCTTGAATGTTGGAAACACGTCTATCAATGTAGCTGGTAGGGAATTGTATATATCGTACTTCTCAGAGATTTCTATCAATTTTCTAACGTTCACAAAATCTAACTTCACTTTTCCAGATTCCTTCATTTCTGGCGTTACCTTGGATTTGTTATCCTCGTCAGTGGATTATCTAAATGGTACGTCTGTAAGCATTAACGTTACTGGCAATAATCGGGACGTGTATAACTCAACGCAAAATTTTTCGGTACAATCAAGAACACCATTGGTATTCAACGTGAATGGTCTTATCAAGAACAAGAAACCATACCTGCAGTACGACATTTCAGCGGGGTTCTCTCAAGTTTATCTTAATGGAACTGCACTTTTTAAGACCCCACAAGAATATAAACACTCACCAGCCTATAGGGAAATAGTTACGCTTATAGAAGGAGGTTTGATCGGCGCTATTATTCCAACCATTATAGAAACGATTAAAGTAGACACCCTTTCAAACTATAATGCCATCAATAAAGCTAACAAAGGTCTCGAAAAAGCTAAAAAGAGATAAGCGAAGAATCGATCGTTGACAAAGTCATCTTTCTTCTTTTAAGAAAGAAGTCTTTACGGGAATATGATCTTTCTCAGAAGCGGTCAAAGACAACTTTCATTAAAACGAATCGACAAGAGTAGGGGATTCATTTCTCCTGCAATGTTTATGTCGAGTTTTACGTCTATATTGTGATACCTTGTTCATGAACGCAAAACTTCTTGTATTCGTTTGTTTTTTTAAACGAATACTAACCACAGCTATCTTATTTGCGTAATTGACTGATAAAAGCTACGAATGAAGTCACTTATCATTTGAAGCTCCTCAGACGTTGGTTTCCTACCCTCGTGCAACACCTTGTTTCTTATTCTGTAGAAAGAGTCGGCAAAAAGACTATTTATCTCTGTACCTTTTTTTTTGCTGCAATTTCGGAAAGTGTCTTTACCTTATCCTGAAACTGAAGGTTGTTCACTTTACTTGATTCTATCCTTAATTGAGTTAATTTCTGATTTATCATTATTTCAAGTATTGAAAGAAAGATAGCAGCGGATTCCCATTCTTCATGTAGACCTAATGAGAATAAAAGTTCCTAATGGGGTGCTAAAAAATCTCTGGTTTCTGGATTTGGTGATATAAAAGAACTTGCTACTTTAAGAAGTTTCTGAAACATTTCAGAATAATTAATTATAAAGGGAATGCAAACGGAATACATCATCTGAAAGGCTATCCTCAGCTCTTCAATTGATACAGTTTCAGGATCGCCGGAGCGAAGCATATCAGTCATTGGTTGTTGTATTTCTTTAAGCATCTCTTTAAGTTCCTGATAGCGTTTCGCTATAGTTTTTGTGGGCATTACGTTTTGGGGTTTCTCAAGGAGTTCCTTCAGCGAGTTAACCATGAAGAATAAGCTTACGACCCTTCCCGACAAGTTCTGTGTTTTACGAGAAAGATAGTGTACTGAATCTGCTGTGAAATTAAAAAAAAGTCCTGCGCAATTACCAAATAAACGTTAGAACGGGACGGAAAAATCTTTTTGGTTAGTATTCACCAGACATAGCAATTTTAACCTTTTGTCAAAACTTGTGAACATAATTCCAACATTATTTAGATAATAGAATGAATTTTATCACAAAGTCTTCTGTTATGGTTGCATATCTCCAAAGCACAATGTCAACTACAGGGATAGTATCTCCGGTTCTTTCCCCTATATAGCTACAAAGTGTCTGGACGCTTGAAATATTAAGTTCTTTAACAAGTCTAGACAGATGTCTATCGGGTTTCGCAACATGTACCCCGATATTCTTAGCTAAATGAAAATACGTGATTGGTCCAATATATGGGAATTCCATCAATATCTTTTCCGGAGTCTCCATTATTGATTTCTTTATTACTTCGAAACCATAGGTAGAGATTATGCGGGATGTTTGCAAGATGGCGTCAATCTTTTTATTATTGGCAAAGATTTCGAAAGCTGTCTCTCTGCAAAGGTCTTCATTTTTTGTGATCATTTCTGCTGATTTCCAGTTATAAAATATTTGAGAAAATTTTTGAAATACAGTGCGAACAACTTTTTCTTTCATGCCTGAAGATAAAGTTACCCATGCATGCTCACGGAGAAAGGTACTTTCTGTGAGTTGTTCTATGTTTACCGTACTTTGCCATTCTATTTCAGCTTTGAAACCCGCGTTTATAACTAATTTTTTACATTTCCTATATCCTTCCACTATGTCTAGTCCGCAGTTAACAAGTGATTCGTAATCTTCTCTACTGGATATGTTTGATTTTACTGAAGAACCGACATTATGAATTTGCCATTTATCTTCCTTTAGATGAACAAGAGATGAATTAGAAGTCATTGCTTATCGCGGTTCCATTTAAGTAATCGCTCGAAAATGATCGACTGCGAAATAGCATCACTCAACGCGTTATGCTTTTCTTTGTTCTCCACTTTTAGCCATTCAGGCAGATTATTTGAGGAAGTCTTGTTCCACGCTATACCTGCTGCACCCATAAAGTAAGCTTTAATGTCAATTGCATTTATTCCAAATGGATTGGAACCAGTGTAAACATGAAAATACCAATTTATAAATTGCCAGTCAAACGGAGCATTAAAACCTACGAAAATTGGAATTTTATTGTTAGAAATATACTCAATCCATTCAGCAAAGGATTTAAGAGCTGTTCCAGGCTCACGTCCTGCAGACTTTAGATGGTCGAAACTAAGACCACTAATTCCAATTGCTTCTGGAACAAATGAATCGTTGATCGGTTTAATCTCGGAATAAAAGTTTCTACTGGTATCACCCACTACGCACGCCCCGAGCGAGAGCATGCTATATTTAGACGGAATCGGGCCAGAGGCTTCTATGTCTACGGATATATAGATCTCGCTTGTATTGTTTACATTCTGTTTTAGCGATTTCATAGCGCATCCTTGATCCTTACAACTGGTGGGCGATTAAAATTCCTTTCAAAGTAATCCTTTAGTTTTTTGGCAGTTAATTCTCTTGGTTTTTCTGGATCCCAAAAGCAACATTCGTACATCTTAGTATCGAATGGGAGTATAGTACCTTTCTTAGCAGTAAGTATAACCTTTGAAGGTCTGCCAAGAGCATATCCCAGTTCAATAAAGCAATTTGGTCTTAATCCCGTTAAATCTACAACAATGATGGCTGCTTTATGCAAACTCTCGAAAATTTCAACGTTCATCCATGCATCGTTGGACCTTTGAATCCCCATCTCCTTAATTGAATATCCATTTTCTTTCATTAAAGGATCTACAACTTCCCGAAAGAAATTTTCCACTTCCATATATTCTGCTTCAACTGTTGACAACAGTCTGGCATAAAAAGCTATAGGAGGGGTTATATTATCGATTAACTTTGTTATGCCCTCAGTTACTTCTTCAATGGACCTTACTCCATTATCAGTTTTTATGTTTAGGAATAACCCGCCAGCTGATGCAGGTTTTTCCAAACTAATAAATGAATCACATTTTGCTAACATTTTCTTGAATAATTTTGATCCACCGCCACTCCCATCTTCTTTGCTTGAACCAAGTTCAAGATCTAGCGGAATAATTGGTTTGAATCGTCGATTATATTCCTCTGCAAGGTGCTCTACTCCTTCTCCACCACTTACTATTATCAATATATCTCCGAGCTCTGACATTCTGATTCTTCTAATGGCTCCGGATGACCAACCTTCCTCCAAGAATTCTATTTGCAGAGCTTCCATTTCCATTAGGGATCTCCAAAGGTCCAGCCGAATTGGAGGTATTGAGTTCATAAAATCTTGCTTCGCCACAGTGATTATTGGTTTTCTTGAACAATTTTTAAAATCCAGTCCATTTTCTATAATATAGCTATTAATTTCGGACATTACTGTCCAATCAAATATTAATGGAACATTGGAGCCATTCATTATTTTGTGATCTTCCTTGCCGACTTGTATCAAAAATCTCGCTCCCTTTCTTAGGAACTTATTGACCAAGGACCTAATCAATTCATGTCCATATTCAATTAGCATTGATTCAGTTCTGTCTGAAGCGCTACCGGATATGTGAACAATTTTTCCATCTATTCTCAAGCGTTTACCTCCTCTCCTTCGCACTGCTTATTTTTAATTTTTGTTTACTTACTAACATTTGATCGATCTTGAGCAACATAACCCAATGGACTAAGCATGGATGCCCAACCAAACAGCTTCATAAATTGCACTAGCCAGATCATCATGTATATGGGTATTATTCGCTTTAAACATTGTGAGATTGTTGTTTTTCCTATTGCTGACATAAATTACTATAGGTTTCTTTATCGCGGCACCATATCCGACTTCAAACAGCGTACCAGGATCCATACCATCTAATACAGCAAATATAGCATTAGACGTTTTTAGCCCTTCCAAATCTCGAATCGCAATACCCTCTGTATTTCCACATACCCCACTACGCAAAGGTGAAAATACTGTTGCTCCTAAATTTGTAAGTGCACTTCTGCATAGGTCGACCAACCAGCGCTCTGAAACTGTAAAGAAAGGAGCGGCTAGATAAACTGTTGATGATTGGCCTGAAATCGGCACTTCAGCATTGGGAGCGGTAACACTTTTATTACCACTTATAACCTGCAAAGGTCCGTTCATTACCCATTCTGCGGTTGCCTTTGATGCGTTCTCAGCTGCAATCTTGGGATTAGCACGCATTTCAGCCCAGTAAAAGGCGAAAACACTGCTAAAAACGTCTCCCGATCCTATTGGGTTTATCTTGTTGGTATAATACGCAGGTATACGTAGTATATCTCCAGAATCTAAAACCACAGCACCAAGAGCTCCACACTTAACTACGACCACTTCCGCATCGTATTTTTCTTGCAATTTTTCAGCAAGAGTTTCTGAATCTAAATTTTCTCCAGTACCTAAAAGTCCTGCGGCTTCCCACTTGTTAGCAACTATTGCAAGATGTTTTGCAGACCATGATATCCTTCCATCGATTTCGGATAAGCCTTGTGGATCAACAACTAAATGATCTGCGCTTACTTTTATATTGGCCTCTACCATTGCGAAGCAAATGATATTGGTAGCAGAAGCCTCAACTGTTGGGATTGAATTGGTCATGAGACCATAGATTCGAGGCGTGCTGAGCGAGGTATCATAAATAAATCCAATTTCTTTCTCCCTATATTTAATTTCAACTTTAAACTTAAAAGTCTTGGCTAACATCGCAACATTTTCCTTGATTTTTGGTTCCACCATTCCAACTAGGCTTAGATCGTCACATCCTTTAGAGATGGCAACCGCTGACCTCAGTGCCGATCCGTATAGATTGTCAGACCGAGGATCGATACAGATTTCCCTATAAATCCCACCTATTATTTTCAAATTTCTCAGGTCCTGAATGTCTATTTATCTACACTATCTTCACACTCTTTATTAACCAATATTGTTAAACCAATCATCTACTGAGAAATTTTTGTCGGCCTTTGCTAGCCCATCACTTATGCGTTTTAACTCCATTGAAACATTTTCCCGTTCCACACTGCCAGAATCGCCCAGATAATCATCAACGTACTGAGACTGACCTGATAACTCTTTAATGGGTTTTCTCACCATTTCTGAAGCCCTTAAGAAAAAATATTCTAACATAGCTTTTTTAGTTTGCTCCCCCTGATAGCCTTGAAAAATTTCCACAGCTAGTGCCTCCACATGATATCCTTTCATGTCTGGATTTGACCCTGTTCCAATAACTGCCCCTTTCACCATTTTAATCACCGGGATAACATTCCCATTTAATCTTTTGTTAGTTTCGGTGAGTAGGTTAGCGAATTTTTCTGGATTTATAAGCCTAGACCAGCTGTCATGATCTCCTGACGGGATCCGTAAACCTTTATCGTTCCTAAGCGCTGGCAAGATTTGTAAATCTGGTCCATTTTCGTAGGTTATTTTTAAAGATAGATTCCCTCTTTCCACAATTACCTTGTTTCCCAACTTCTTTTGAAGAAGTTTTTTTAACTCATCAAGGAGCTGTTGCGGGGATTCCCCAGAAAACTCTGGCGAATTCAGTATGAACAAGCAGTCAACATCACTCAGACCATCAATGTAAGTATGCTTTTTCCAAGAGCCTGCACGACGTATATTTATAGAAGTCTCCAAATTTTCAGACAATAATTCTTTAATTTCATTTAATCTTTCATTGACGAGTTCAGTATCTTTTTCGTTGTAGCTTGATAGAGCTTCCTTGAGCCTCTCATTTACACCTGCCTCGAACTCTAGCCTCTTAGTGTTCTCAAGCGCGCTATCAATTTCACTTTCAACTTTTTCCTCTGTGATCGGCCCTGTAGATGATCCGCTATAGAATCCTATATAACCCCCGTCACTCATTTCATTTACCCACTTTGATTTTATTGTCAACATATCGTAACGCTTCATTTCTCTCCATACAGGAAGGACATTTTCCGCAGGGCTCATCCATGCCAATTTGGCAACTATAGGTACTTTCAATAGGGACGCTATGCAACTTGCAATAAGTAATAATCTCATCCTTTGCCATTTCAAAGAACGGAAAATCTAGTTGAATAGCACCGTCCGTATATCCATTAATAAGATTTTTCATTGTGTTTATAAAGTCTTCCTTACAGTCATAATATTCTGATCCTTTGTGTATTCCGGCAGAAATGATTCCTGTGTAAGATTGATTCGCCATAAGAACTGAGAGAATTAGGAGTGCATTTCTCCCAGTTATTTCCCATTTTTCGTTATAGGTTGCTCCGGTGAATTTAAGTAACGTCAATGATGTATTATAGTATTGACTAACAATTTGTGCATGTTTATACTCAATATCATTTGCAGCGTGCCCATAATGAATAAAATATGCTTTCACATCAAAGCCATTTTCTAAATAGTACGATAGGGCTGCCGTAGAATCTATTCCCCCGCTCAAAAGTAAACTTACTAGGCCATTCCGCATCAGATTCAATCTCTCTTATTATGAGTTTTAATCTATGGACGTAATTAAAATTTTCCTAGCACTAGTTTAATAAACGTTCAATGCTTGGTTTGAGCATATGAAATGTCCGATTTGCAGCTAAAAAAAATAGAAATAACCCCTTCAAAACTTGTACCTATGCAATTTATCTCGTATCCAGATATGATACAGTTGATCAAAAGAACTAATACACTCTAATATCACAACTATGGGCTATGATTGCTATACAGATAAGAATATTCTAAAAGTTGAACAAAGCTATGGAATGGATACACAACGTTGCAAAAAAGAACTCAAGTGAAATTTAATATTACTGAAATAACTGAAGTAGAAAAAGCCAGTTTGAATTCTGAACCTTAGAGTATTTATTATTCTGTTAAGTGGAGATTCAAGAATTTATCAGACTTCAGAATGTCATTGTCGGCTTTAAAAACTAACCCTCAGATTAGGAGTGAATATCCAAAATAAATAAGAAAAAGTATGCGCTCAAACCTAATTTGAACGAAGCAATGAGAGATGAGTTCCATTACAGAGTCAAGAGCATCGATTCACTGCACCTGGAGATAAGCATATTCAGATCATGTCACAGAGGTCGTTGAAAGAGAGCACGGCACGGGGATCCTCTCATATCGTTGAAATCCGCACCGATCGCAGTGGGATTGTGCTGTCAAAAATCCCCGTTCTTCCAGCGCTTCAACTTCTTGCGTAACTTTAGTCTTATCACACTGATCAAGAAAAAGAAAGACCGGTATTACACAATAGAGTCACAAATATTATTATCTGACCCTTCTATTGTATCAGGAGAGCTTAAAAAGGGGTTATAAAATGGTCAGAAATGAAGAAGAATTTTACCAAGATTTAAATAACATTTTTATTGGTGCTAAAGTAGAAGGAAATTCTGGCTTTGTAAATCTAATGAAAATTAAGTCGACATACCTTGAAAAGATTCTCAAATCGTTGAAATCTAACATTGACGCAGAAATCTCTGAATTCCCAGAATTAAAAGACGAATTGTTCACTAGGCTCCATACATTCTTCAAAACCTATTTTTCAGAATCGGGGAGCATTTATTTCAGTTATACACCTTTAAGATCGAAGGTCTATGAAAAAATATATACCAACAATCAGGACGTAATTCTTTTTTGGAAAACCAATATGCTTTATTATGTAAAAACAGACAATATATATAAGAGTTTATCAATTGGATACGAAATCGAAGGTTCAGAATATACAATCAAATTTGATGCCAGTCAGATAGAGGGTAAGAGATTTAACGAAAAACGGATACTAATCTTTGAGCTTGATAACGTAAACAATAAAACCATAACGTTCAAACCGCAATTTTCAGAACATGGGAAAAAAACAAAGATATCTGAGAATTTAAAAGAGTTACATAAGAGCCACATAAATATAACAGAAGAACAATTAGATGAGTTATTCAAGACCTTTAAGAAACAGACAGAGGTTGATTACTTTATTAATAAGGATGCAAAAGCATTCTTGAGAGAGCAATTCGATTTGTGGTTAAAAAATTACATTTTCGATGATGAGAGCGATTATTCGGAAAAGAGACTTAAACAGTTAAAAATTCTAAAAAATATTGCTTACAAAGTTATTGATTTTGTTGCTCAATTTGAGGATGAACTGGTAAAAATATGGAATAAACCTAAGTTTGCATTAAATTCTAATTACGTAATTACACTCGATAGAATAGCTAGTAAACAAGGAGGAGTAGAAGTAATAAAAGGAGTACTAGATCATAAGGAAATAGAAGAGCAGATAAAGGAATGGAAGGATTTAGGAATTGTGGAGAGTAATTTCGAAAAGAAATCGGTGCTGAATGGAGAGGTGTTGAATGAGAAGTATAGTTTTTTGCCGATTGACACAAAATACTTTAAAAATTTAGAACTTGAGATTCTGGGATTGTTTGATAATTTAGACAAATCTTTGGATGGCTGGTTAATAAAGAGTGAAAACTATCAAGCATTAAATACAATACTACCAAAATTCAAAGAAAAAGTACAGACGATTTATATGGACCCACCATACAATACAGGAGAGGATTTTGACTATATTGATATGTTTCAAGATAGTAGCTGGCTCACATTGATGAGCAATAGACTAGAAAAAGCAAAAGAATATTTAAATAATAAAAGCAGTTTATTTGTTTCATTAGACTGGAATGCAAATTATTATGGACGCATAATATTAAATAATTTATTTGATATTTCTTCAGAAATAGTCTGGAATACAAATGCAACCAAAGATGAAGAAGCTGGACTCTTTAGCTATAAAAGTTTTGGTAACAAAAGTGTAAGACAGCATGATACTATTTTTCACTGTATTGTCGATGATAATTTCAAATTTTTAAAACTTTGGAAACCTAACAGAGATACCACTAAGTTAATAATAAGATGGCTCGATTTAATTTCAAAACCCAGAGATTCGAAGCATCAAAAAATAGAAGATTATGATTATTTTATTGAAAAATACAACGATAGGGGGGATTTAATTTTAGAAAAAATAGATATAAAAGAGAAAATATTTCCAATAGGAGATGTATGGAATGATATTTATTCTTTCATGCAGTCTGAATTGAGAGTTAGCGAAAGTCTTGGTTTTAAAACTCAAAAACCAGAGAATTTACTTAGAAGAATTATTCAATCGTCAAGCGAAATCAATGATTTAGTTATGGACTTTTTTGCTGGATCTGGAACTACTTTAGCCGTAGCACATAAACTTAGGAGGAAATGGTTGGGAGTTGAAATGGCTGATTATTTTAATGAATTTTGGTTTGATGAAGACAAAAAAAAAGTTGGTATTTTAGGTAGAATGAAAATTGTAGTTTCTGGAGATCAGAAATTCATAGTTGTAGATAAATCAAGGGGGTCTCATTTATCTAAAGATATAAATTATCAAGGCGGCGGATTTTTCAAATACTACGAACTTGAGCAATACGAGCAAACGTTAAGGAAATGCCACTATATTCCTTCTGATCCTTTCTTTGATTTAAATGATAAATCTATATACGAACAATACATTTTCTTAAAGGACCCTAAGTTATTGGACGCTATGGAACTTGATTACAAAAATAATAAAATCAATATAAATTTCGATGTGATTTATTCTAATATAGACCTTGCTGAAACTTTGTCGAATATTAAAGGAAAGTTCATCAAGAGAATAGAAAAAGATTCTGTTGTCTTTGAGGGAGATGAGAAAGTAAAATTCTCAGAAATAGAGTTCGAAACAATAAAACCCCTAATTAGGTGGTAGAATGGTTAGCAATGAAAGAATACGGCCAGTATACCAGCGACTTATCGCAGACATTACACTTGAAGCTCTACAAGATTCCTGGAATTTCAAATTTGAAAGGTTTTCCGATAAGAAAATTCTGTACGACTATCAAAAGGAAGCGTTGAAATCGGGATTAAAATTCCTATACAATTACTATGCCAATCTTTTACACTATCCAGAGGCTAACTATGATAATAGTGTATTAGAGGGCAAAAAGTCACTCTTTGATTCAATCAAAACACACCTAAAGCACGCAGATGCATTGGGTATTTTATCTAAAAATAGTAATATTTTCAAAATCGCAAAGAGGTTCTATGAATCAGAAGATGAAAGAATACCTTTTTTCAACTTTACGAATAGAATTGGTTTCTGGATGGCGACTGGCAGTGGAAAAAGCCTTGTGATAGTCAAACTAATAGAAATTTTGCACGAACTCAAGAAAAGGGGATCGATTCCCGATGAAGACATCCTGTTTCTCACATATAGGGAAGACTTAATAAATCAAATTAAGGCACACATTGATGAGTTTAATTCGTTTTCACCATTAAAGATAAAATATTGGGATTTAAAGGATTATGATAACGTAAAGCATAACCTGCTGTTTAGTAAGGAAGATATAAACATCTTTATCTACCGCTCAGATTTGATATCAGATACCTCTAGTGAAAAAATCCTCTCTTTTGAAGATATAGAGAACAATGGTAAATGGTATATTATTCTGGACGAAGCGCATAAAGGCAATAAGGAAGATTCCAAAAGACAGATTTTCTACTCAATCCTTTCTCGCAATGGATTTCTATTCAATTTTTCTGCTACCTTCACGGATGCATGGGATATAATTACTACAGTTTTTAACTTAAATCTAGAGGCTTTCACTGAAAGAGGATATGGAAAGAATATTTACGTCTCACTACAGAGCTTGGAGGCATTCGGAAAGGGAGATGATGAAACAGACTTCCAGGAAAGGAAAAAGGTTGTACTAAAGACTCTAATTACCCTGACAATGGTTAAAAAAGCCTACCGAGAAGTGTCCCTCATATCAGAGGATATTTATCACAACCCGCTGTTAGTGCTTTACGGAAATACCACAAGTATAGAGAATTCAGATCTTCAAATATTCTTTGAAACATTGGGAGAAATAGCACTTAACAAGATCGACACTAGTTTATTTGAGGAGGTTAAGAGTTCCATTGCAGATGAATTCAAAAATCAGCCGAATTATGTATTCGGCAATAGAAAACTTACATTGGGAAAC
>JAKAUD010000180.1 GCA_021827885.1 Thermoplasmata archaeon
ACTGAGTACGCGAAATTGAGAAAAAATGTTAGAGAAAATTTTCTACTGAATTTTAATTGGGAAATAACCTGCAAAGAGCAAATTTCTGCAATTGGTTCAATAATTTCGAATTTTCATAATTAAGGATAGGAGACATACCTCTAGAGGGTCGGTAGCATACTGGTATTTATTGCCAAAGGATTGGTATAAATTCATGTCAGAGATGTGGGTTGCCTTACTCAATTCTGGGGAAAAAATAGGATGTCCCATATTCCGTCATACAACGACATCCATTATCTGTCTCTTCGGTCTTTGATAAATCTGATTTAGAAGAATTATGATATTTTACGCAACAATCTTTATACCGATGGAAACGTCATGATTCCTATTCCTGACGGACCACACAATGATTCTTCCTTCCTGATTTTATGCCCTCCCTCCTTGAATGGGAAATCATTGAATCAACTATTCCCCTTCTCCTGTTTGTGTCTATGACGGGAGAGCACTGGGTATTATCAAATATGTATTCGTAGATGTCTGAAGAATCGAAAGCAGCATCCATCATCACGTAGGAGTAATCACTGACGGAATCTATCAAGGGAAATGCAATGTTCTTGTCATTCAAAGGCGCAGTTGTTGTTTCCTACTCCTTTGTGACAATGAATCTATGTCCAGTGATATGCTAACCTTCCTTCCGTACTCCCATCCTTATGTTGAGAAACCCCGTGAGCTGCCTTGATCCTTGTAACCGCCATGAATCCTTCTTCCTGATGCCGTGGATTGTTTGCATGTTTTCACTATGAAGGAATCTATGGCAGCGTTCTCCCTCTCAGTCGCAATGAGATCAAGTATCACTGCGTTGATGTAGCGCCAGTCAATAATCCTTGCCATCCTTGAGAGTGTTCTGAAGTTGGGTATCTCATGAATTCCCAATGCCTCCATGATGTCCTGGTGATTGTTGAAGAAGTTCCTGGAGGACCTAAAGGATATACCGTATATCTGAAGGATCACGAGAATCTTCACGATCAGAGCGTTGGAATACTTTCTCTTCCTGTCTTCAAAAATCATATTATCTATGACGTCAATTTTGGCGGGGGTATGGTAGAGCTCCAAATACCCACATCGTTTTCAAAGGATGAGACACCCTGAGGAGTATATACAAAAACACACGCCGGAGAACAACTGGAACATAGAATCTTTCCAAAGCTCACTCAAGATGGACTACCTCTGGCCGTACGAATTCCAAGATTAAGGAGAAGCGTCGGTTGCCATAGCGAATGCGTCCACAGATTACAATGAGAAGAGGCCACATTCCTCCGTTGATTATCTACCTCCCGGGGAGTTCAGTAGGAAGTTCCAGAATGACCAATCATTCAGGGAAGACTACACCAGGAAACTAGAGGTGAAAATAAATGAAAAGTGATGAAAATTGTTACAGTTTTCAGGGTAGCAGATCGCACCTTAAAAAAACCGGACGTTTGGAACATTTACTACTCAGTCACAGCAAAGTGGGAAACAAAATTAAATATCAATGATAATTATTGACTAAAATGGGACTATGAAAATTTCGGTAATCATTACAGCCTACAATCGAAAAGATTTTATATTGCAAGCTATCAATTCTGTAATCAATCAGACAATTGATAAGACGCTTTATGAAATTATAACCATTACTAACTTCGAATACTCTCTAGAATCAGTACCTAAAAACTTAAAACTAAAACATATCTATTCGGAAGGAAGCGTAGGAGAATTCCTCCAAAAAGGAATAGAAGCTTCTGAGGGAGACGTTATCGCGTTTCTAGATGATGATGACTTATGGCAAAAGAACCGTTTGGAAAAAATTGTCACCGTTTTTAGTACAGTTCAAGGCATATCGTACTACCACAACTCTCAGAGACATATAGACATAAATGGAAATGAGATCAGTAATTTAAGTTTATCAGGATTCAATAAAAGATTAAGGAAGCTTTCCCCATTAATAGTTAATGTCTCAGATATTGATAAAATAATGAAATTACTAAAATTTCTGCCGTTTGCAAATTTAAGTTCAATAGCCATAAACAGAATCACTGCGAGAAGTATTCTCCCTCTATTAGGTAACATTGAAAGTTCTACAGATGTTTTTTTCTTTTGGTGCTCTATCATTTTCGGCACAAGGTTGTATATTGATTCAGAAACGTCAACCTTTTACAGGCTTCATAATTTGAACTCTACTCGTTCTATTGCTTTTGGTTACCAATTTAAGGCAAGGGAACATCTTAGAATTAGAAATGTATATGTCCTTCTAAATAGTCTAATTTTGGCTACCTCTAATAAAAACCAATATATGATTACGACATTCCTCCGATGTCAGACTTCAAGTCATGAAATTTTGAGCTCCATTTTTTCTCTTTCACCCAGATTAAGTGTAATGAAGGATTTGGTTAAGTACAAAAATTGTGTTAGAGTGTTAAATGATGATTTTACTATTCAAACAATAGGAATGAGCGTGGCATATCTTTTCAGTCCCGGTCTATGCTTATTTATTTTTGGTAAACTTAGGCAAATCGAGAGTATGAAAAACGTGTAGTGTTTCTTACACTTTCGGATACGTATGTGAATGTTCAGTCCGGCTTTTTCTCAAGCAGTCATACCCCATATGTCCGGGTGTTTCAATTGTCTTCCAGGTCTGACACCTTTCATTCTGTTAGCGCGATATTTTCGTACTTCCATGGTTTCCTGTTGCTGAGCATGAACCTAACCTCGCCCCATTGTATTACTACATGTTCTGGCGACTCCATAAATCTCTGGATTTTTCAGTTTATGTTTGTAGTAATAATACTCAATACCCAAAGAGACCCAAAATTGACCACAAACCTAGACAAATAGGCACTTCTGTGAAAAATGTAGTAATACATTAGGGCAAACTTAGGCATGAAGCAAACCATCCTGATGCTGGACGAGAGGAGGGAGTGGAAGTACGAGAATACAACGCTCACAGAAAGCAAACTTTCAAGGCTTGACGATGACTGAATCCGGACACTCTGGTAAATGGAAACTGCTGCATGACTTTGTGGGACATGAACACAACAGTTCTTAATATTGAGTGGTCATTACCTGCCTCCGCTGTATTGTCAGGTTGCATATGAATGTTAATGGGTGTTTGCGGAAAGGCAGTGAAGGCAGCTTCCATCCAGACCCAATGGATACGTTCATTAGCAACGAGGTCTTCACCATGTGATACAAGAAGGGCTGACCTGAGATTTTACATGCGTGCCCCACATCCAACAGTCGCATAAGATTTATAATAATACAACTTAAAATTTCCTCCTTGTATGTATTTTTATGAATTTTTTATAAAATACGAATATGACAAACATAATTGCAGTGGCTATAAGAACAATCAAACCTATTAACAAATCAGTAAGCGATTTTGAAATGAACACTGCTTCATATGATTTGCCGTTAGAGATTAATACAAAATTTAAGCCTCCTAATATTGGTATTATATGGAACCCCCTGATTTTTTCCGTCATCTCTGAAAAATACGCATAATGAACGATATTAATATTCTTGAAATCACCAAACATATCATAACCATTCGGGTTGTTAATTAGAATAAAAGAGGAACCAACCTTATTCACGCTATTAATGTGACCTATGGTAGTGTTGACTGTACCATTAAGCGATGCGAATTTCGTATTTTGATTAAAAATCTTGCTAAGGTTGATAACATTTACGCTTCTATCTTCTATAAAACGATTTAGATAATTCATTTCTGGCTCAATAATCCCTCTTTTCAAAATCACGAGCTTCTCAATTCCATTCTCTCCACTCAATGAAGTAACTGTAAGCTTCGTGCCTGAAGAATTGATAAATATGGGAATTCGAGCCCAGAAAAAGTTACTCAGTGTATTGTTTAAAGTGTATGTGTCAATTATAGTGGAAAAGTTTCCATTAGATATTTCTAGTTTTGAATCCGGTACAGACGATTTTTGAACATACGCCCAAAGAGTGTAATTCCCTCTCGGAACTGTATTAAGATTAATCACAAATGACTTATTAGATCCGCTGGTCAGAATATATGGATAGGATTGGCTTATTAATGCTTCATTTATTAAACTGAAATTACGAATTGGAACTACCTGATTGCTGCTCATCCATCCTTGACTAGGGGATAAGTAATAACTGTTGGCATATTTCTGCAGGCTTATAGAATCTGTGTTATTCAAAAATTTATCAATAGCCAAGGTTTCCAAGCCTTGCTGCGAGTTAAGGAATACCATGCCAGATGTGTTGTTCAATATAAAATTAAAATTCGAAGAATTTAAGTCCCCCAGAAACACAAGACCCAATCTCGAAATGTTGATTCCAATGCTTGCTGAATCTAGAAGTGCGGAATAGTTGCTAGAGAAAATAGTAAATGATGAATCACTACTTACCATTTCTACGTTTAAAGTACTTTCAAAAATACTATACTCCCGTGACGAATATAAAAGTTTAACATTTTTTTGGTTTAACATTAATTTGGTCGAGTTTTTATTAAATTCCTCAGGTAAATAACCATACGCAGGTTCTATATTGTTAAATGTTACGAAATATTTTATGCCCATTATACTCATCAGTTGAGCAATATTATTTGTATCATTTGAATAAAATTCATAATAAACCCAGTATGAATAATCGCTAGACTCAAGCGGTGGCGATCCGTAAGATATTGCTGCCGGGGACCTGAAATTTGGCGCAGATAGTATGGGTTGCCAGGAACCCCCAGTATCGTTCCCGTAAAATACCCACGCCTCAGGAATAAAATAGGCAACTCCCAAATTGGATGAACCCAAAAATTTACTAAGTTGACCTGGCAACTCAGAATATAATTCTTTCGGGGCGGTATCCGGATGTATTTGGTACACTTCATTTCCGTAGTATCCTTGTGAGTCAACAGGTAAAAAAGTGATGAACCCTACGATAATCATCACAATAATTAATAAAACCAAAGACTTGGATTGAGCTATTTTGCTAAGTCTAGTTAAACTCCTACCCTTTTGTTCAAAGAGGTGAATGCTTCTCCTCCTAACTATTGAATAATCTATAATTTTCTCAAGAGATAGACAAAGTACTATACTATATGTGGGGATTATGACAATCCATTCCCAGTAATAAGATGCATTTAACACTTGATAACCTATCATATGAACATAAAGATATACATTTAATGAAGAAATTGGACTATGATCACCGGATCCCAGTAAAGATCCCAACACTGCAATTACAAAGAAAAATAGAATTCGACGATCTCTGAACACTATTCCAACTCCAAGAATGAATACCACAAATGAAATTATCGCATACGACCAAGTGTCAGCTATTAAAGTATTTTGGAGAGGGCCCAGCAGTTGAATTATCGGGTTAAAATTAATAGAATTCATCAATAGAAGGTTTAAAGGGTTGGAACTGTATGAAATATAAGTATTTAGTGGAATAGCCAAAGATGAATTGGGTAAGAAACTGTAAGAGGAGGAAAATAAAGCCAACAAGAAAGGCATTAGAAGGGCAGGGAGAGTGCATATAATTGATGTAAAGTATTTCGCAAACCTAATGATCTTAATGGCAAAGGAACCTTTTTGTTCAATAACTAGTAAGTAAAAGGTGAAAAGCAAATAAAATGGAACTCCTATGTAAAATAGCTGAGAAAATGCAACAGTGAAAGATAGCAATAATATGGAAAAAAACCAGTAAATTACTCTCATTTCATCTTTTGAAACAATGCTCTTTGCAATCAATAATAAGCTTAAAAGATAAACCCCGAATACAATAAATGCTTCCGAGTCACCTGACCCCACCATCTGCAACATAAGCGGATTCAACATGAAGAACCATGTTGCAATTATCCTTGATAAGAATCTTTTCGATAACCTACCGCTTAAAAGGTAAAATGAATAACCGTCGAAAAATAAAGAAAGAACTACGAATAGCTTAGCACCAAGATTCAAACTTATAAATCCTCCTAGTAGATATGGGAGAAAAAGTATTGAATTCTGGATAAGTGATAGCCAGGGTGTTAAAACTGGCGTGCCGTTGCCATAGTACGGATTCCACGTTACCGATCTAAAAACGTTATAGAAGTTTTCATTTAGGGGAATCGTCAGGTTACCCCACGATACATAGCCACTGTAAAAGAGAACTCTTCCATACACAATAAGTGAAATAGTTAAAAATATGAACGCAGGTATCAGCCTGTAAAATAAGGGTTTGACTGAATCGTATCGGCCTCCCTTAAAAATTTTTTTAAACATGTTCGACGAATTCAAATACCTGCCATCTCCCATTTATGACTAAAGCCGTGTTCCTCTAAAATCAGGCTCAGGTGGATTCTTAAACCATCAGAATAGTACACTCTTTACTCTATTATTTTCCATTTTTATAAAGTTTTCGAAACAGGCAAGTGTGTTAAGAAGCAAACATTTTTGTTGTCGTTTATTGTTTATGTTATTAGAAAATGAAAAGCGGAAGAAGAAGGATTGACGACTTTTTATCTCAACTTTCACCCGTTAGCGTGGTCATACCAACCTCCAATCGTTATGCTATGCTTAAGAGATTGCTTGAATCAATAGAATTAACCGAGTTTACCTTTAAAGAAATTATAATTATTGATGATGCCCCAGATAATCCAGTTTGCGAAAGGATTATTGCTGAATTTCCTTATGTTGAATGCATAACTCACAATCGCGTAATGAATGTCGGGGAAAGCAGGAACGAGGGTATTCGTTTTTCTTCAGGCGATTATATATTTATGGTTGACGATGACAACATCGTTGACCCTAAATGCATCGGTAATCTGGTTAATAAAATGAGGGAAGATAGTTCTATAGGAGTCGTAGTACCGGTGACGTGTTATTATTCGGATCATAGTAAGGTTATGTATGCTGGCAACAAATACTCAAAATATATCCGTAGGACTATATTCATTTATAAGGATGAACCTTATTCAAAAGTAGAAAGTCAAGTCTTTGAAATAGACAGCGCTCCAAATAGTTATATGTTCCGGAAAGAAGCAGTCGTTAGAGTGTATCCGATTCCAAAAGAGCTACCATGGTGTTGCGAGGAGGCCTATCTTCAATACAGGATAAAGAGTGAGTTGGGATTGAAACTAGTACTCGTAGGAAATGCGAGGGTTTATCATGATTCTCATATGACCCAATTTCCTTCCGAAATAACAACTTTCAAATTATATTATGTTGTGCGAGGTAAAATAACATTCGAAAAGATAACTGAGAGATCTATTAGAAAATTTCTTTTTTATTTTGCATTACCGCTTTATACAGTCTATTATCTCCGTTGGGCATTGAGAACAAAGAAAAAAAGGGAGGCGTTTATTGCTGTATTACAGGGTATAAAGGATGGACTTCTTGGAATATACGTAGACAGATACTCATTTTCCTAAAGTATACATTATATTAGCTTTAGATAGTTCTGAGAGTGGTCTGCTCCTTTATAAAACTAAAAAGTTGTGCATGAAATATCATTAAGGAAAGAGGACAAATTCTCAACCAATTATTCTGCCAAATTCATATGCGCCTCCTCTCAACACTTGTATAATGTACCCCTTCCCCAGTCTCAATTCTTTTATATTCAATGTATTTCTATCAAGTTTGTTTAGAAGGTCTAGTATATCGCTCTCAATTTCAAGTTCATTGATATAATGTTGGTTTTTCCCGTATAAAATGGCCTTGTACATCAGTTTAAAGAAGTTGGGGTCATAGTTATAAATGTATTTTTTTGAGAAACCGATATTTCGAGTTTCCTTAAAAACCTCATAATAAAAAATGGAATCTTCATGATTTACGATTTTATCAATGTTCTCTGGTAGCCTATCTATCGCTCTTAGTAGATACTCTCTATTATAAAATCTAGGGATTACAGGAATGTATGGAGTAGTTCTTTTTCTTGCCAATCCTTCGTTTCTGTACCTCCAATCGTCTAAACATCTAGATGTGATACCGTTATTAACGGACTTTTCCGGTATTATTATCATTTCCTCTTTGCTGCCATCCAGTTCCGACAAGAGGCCATCTTCAGGTATCTGGTCGCTGTCTAATATTAGGATTTTATCAAAATCCGCATTCTTGATACCGACAATTTTAGCTTGAACCCTGTTATAATTTTCAATTATCAATTTATCGCTATCAATATTATAGTCGTTTATATTGCAAACTGCTACTATCTCTTTATCAATTTCAGAATTGGAATTCAGTTTCTCAATTAGATTTCTTAGTTCGGAAGATTTATAAGCTCTCGTTACAATCGATAGCGTCATTAGACATCATTTGAAATTAGTCAAAAGCGTTTCTTACTGTTTCACGAACGAAGCACCTTTGACCATTCTTGAAACTTTGCCCTTGTCTATTCTTATCATTTGAGAGGCTTCAGCGAAATTTACAAACGTCCTTATCCACATTTCCTTCGTACCAATGTCGTATCTCTTGCCATCTATCTTTACTGCCATGACATCCCCCTTCTCGATAAGGAGATTGTATGCATCAGCCAGTTGATACTCTCTTCCCTTCCCTGGAATTATTGCATCAAGATACTGGTAGATATAGCGTCCTAGGACATAGATACCCGTAATGCCCAGATTGCTGGGTGCCTCTGCTATTTCGGGTTTCTCCACGATTCCTGTGACCCTGTAAATACCTTTCTCTTTCTCCTCCCCTTTTATTATGCCGTAATCCTTGAATTTGTATTCAGGCACCTCTTCCACTGCTATAAGAGGAAGATTGTACCTGTGGTAAACATCAAGGATTTTAGATGTCACCGTTCTATTGTCGTTAGAAACATATATCGTATCCCCGAGGAGAACTACGAAGTCTTCATCTCCCGTAAAGTGCTTGGCGTATCTTATCGCGTCTGCGAGACCCTTCTGCTCTTTCTGCCTCACGAAATATATATCTGGGAGGTCTTTGAAGCCGTAATCATCCATCTTGTCATCGAGATTGTGCCTGTCAAAATAGTTGATTATTGCATCTTTTCCCGCACCTACGATTATGAGAATCTCATCCAGTCCCGAATTCACTGCCTCTTCAACAACGTAGTGAATGACAGGCTTGTCCAAAATTGGAAGCATCTCCTTAGGCTGCGCTCGCGTTAACGGGTAAAAACGGGAGCCTACTCCAGCTGCGGGTATCACGCACTTCTTAATTTTCTGCATGGTAAGCACCTATTGCCCTCACATATGGGTGAACCTTGAGGTTTACGACCTTCTTCAGGTCTATGACCTTTTTCGCCCTCTCGTATATGGGATTCGCTTCAAACTCCTTCCATTCAGAGGCCACAACTACGCAGTCCGCTCCCTCGCATTCCTCCATCCTATTCACCATTTTCACCCCATCCAGCTCCTTCACAACGGGGTCATAAGCAAGTATCTTCGCCCCTTTTGCTCTAAGCTCATTTATCAGTTCAAGCGATTTTGAATCCCTGAGGTCATTGGTGTTATCCTTGAAGGTAAGACCTAGAACGCATATGTTCTTCCCTTTAAGATCCCCTACCTCCTCCTCTATCATCTCTAATGCGTGCTTAATCCTCTCTTTGTTCACTTCCATTGTGCTTTTCACAATCTTCAATTGTATCCCCTTTTCTTCTGCGAACGAAACCAGAGCTCTTGTATCCTTCGGGAAGCATGAGCCGCCGAAGCCTATTCCAGCCCTTAGAAAATCCTTACCTATCCTATGGTCTAGGCCAATACCTTGAGCAACGGTAGCCACGTCAGTTCCGGGGATCCTCTCGCAAAGATTTGCAATCTCGTTTATGAAGGATATCTTAGTTGCAAGGAAGGAGTTGCTCGCGTATTTTATCAACTCTGCATTCTCGTTTGTGACCCTCAAAATAGGCACACCCGTAAATTCCCATAAGTCACATACCTTCTTCATATCCACGGCGTTTTTCCCTCCTACTACTATTCTGTCAGGATGGAGAGTATCTTCTATTGCATTCCCCTCCCTCAGAAATTCCGGATTCGAGATCACGTTCCTCTTAATCATGGATGATAGAGCAGATGCCGTCTCCGGAACGACGGTACTCTTCACTGCGATCGTCACATCATTGTCCACTGAGTTCACGGAAAGAACAGAATCCATCACATAGGTCAGGTCAATTTTTCCATTCACTGTGGGCGTCGGAACACAGATGAACGCAACATCACTTCCCCTTAGGCTAGAGTAATCTGATGTGAAATTCATCCCGGCCATGTCTCTCTTGAACAATTCCTTAAGTCCTGGCTCATAAACATAAAGCTCTCCCCTCGTCAATTTTTCTATCTTCTTCTCGTCAACATCTATGCACGTAACAGAATTCCCCTTATCTGCAAGAACAGTGGCAGTAACAAGACCGACGAATCCCATGCCTACGACTGCGACATTCATCGGATTCTCCCCCTGAACCATTCTATGGTCCTTTTCAGCCCGTCTTCCAGACTCACGGCAGGCTTCCAGCCAAACATATTTTCAGCCTTTCTAGTGTTTGCTGCCCTCCTTCTGGGGTCGTTCTCCCTCGCTTTTTCAAATATTATTCTTGACCTTGAACCGGTCATACTCTTTATCATCTCTGCAAGTTCGTATATCGTTACCTCCTCAGCAGAACCTATATTTATGACCTCCCCGCCCATACCAGGTAAAGTGAGAAACTTCCACGTTAAATCAAGCCAGTCATCTACATACAGGAATGACCTTGTCTGCTTACCATCACCGTGAACAGCAATATCTTCATCCTTGAGCGCACTGACGATGAACCTCGGTATTACCCTCCCGTACTCCCCGTCCGCCCTTATTCCCGGGCCGTAGACGTTGAAAGGCCTTTGGATCCTGATATCGAGACGATGCTCTCTGTGATACGCCATCGTAAGGGCTTCAGAAAATCTTTTACCCTCGTCGTAGCAGCTCCTGATACCGTTGGGATTCACGTATCCGTAATAGTTCTCCGGGGTGGGAAAGACAGACGCTTCCCCGTAGACCTCCGAGGAAGATGTGTACATGAAAACGCGTTTAGAATTCAAAGCTATGTCGAGCATGTTTTTGGTGCCAACAGAATTTGAGAGTATGGTATCTATCGGGTGCTCAACATAATCTTCTGGAGAAGGTCTCGCAGCGAGGTGTACTATGAAATCAAATTTTTCATCCGTCATGAAGTCTTCGATTCTCTCTTTAATAAATCTAACGCTGCCCGGAACGTTGATCTCTTTTGATGTTGACATGTTGTCAACAACAGTGACTTCCATCCCATCCTTGAGCGCCCTGGAAACGAGATGTGAACCTAGAAACCCATTTCCACCGGAGACAATCATTCTTTTCATGGTCTCAAAGTAAAATTCTCTCTATCCTATTAAATTTTGCAAAGTGACCTGCTCTTCTTTACAGTCATTTCTTAACATCCTTAAACAAATCCGAATGCATTAGGGACTTTGCGTCTTAAATCTTGTATCATTTTCAGTTCTCTCGAATTCTTCCCCTCAGTAGGATGGAAACTAGTTCCAGCCAGTAAATTGCGCCGTCGGGGCCATTAAGTAATGCCTCTGTGGTGAAACCTGCTTTTCTGTTGAAGCAAAGTTCATTCCACCTGTGTAGGAGAAAAATTTTTCCTGTACCCTATCACCTTCCTGAAGCCGAAGTAAAGGAATTTTATATCATCTATCGACCTGACATTCGCAATCCTTCTGAATATAAACTCAGGTGTGTAGGCAACACCGTAAAAATCTTCAACGATCTCCATCAGTTCCTTTGCCGGGAACGGTGTCTTCATAACTGGCATCCTCATGGCGTACTGGTCCCAGTCCTCAGTGAGGAGCCACCCATTTTCTTTTGCCTGTTCAAAAAGTTTAGTCCCTGGGTATGGTATAACAATTGTGACCTGCCATGTCTTTGTGTACTGCTTCTTGATTATTTCTGTTCCGAGCTTGAATGTCTTCATCACTTCTTCTTTAGTCTCCCACGGGTATCCGAACATGACGGTTATATGGGGGTCTAGCCCTGCATCTGAAGCCTTCTTGATGCTTGGCAGTTGTTCTTCCGCTTTTACGCTCTTGTTCAGCATGTTGAGTGTTTTCTGGTTTGCGCTCTCTATTCCGTAGAGGATGAAACGAAAGCCTGCCTTTTTCATGTGCCTGTATTCGTCTGATGAAAGGACGCCGACACGCATGTTGCATCCAATCTTCACTTCCTTGTTATAACCCCTGCTTATCATTCCGTCGTTAAATTTTTTCAGCCACTCCCCAGGAGGGAAAGTTCCAGTATCATCAAAAATTTCTCTTATACCATAATTTTTTATCAAGTGCCCGACAAGGTCCAGTGCCCTTTCGACGGAGACCAACCTGAATTTTGGGTATATGACCGTCCAGGAGCAGAATGTGCATCCCCCGTCATTCCTGTACCAGCAGTCCCTACCAAACATCGTGTGAGTTCCAGGTCTGTACTTGTAATTACCGTTCAGTTCTGAATACAGCTTCCATTTTGTCAGTTCAAAGTCTGTGAATGGAAGGGAATCAAGGTTGTAATTCTCGTTTGCTTTTCCCGTGTAGGCAACTTCTTCACCTCTCCTTACGTAAAAGCCCGAAGGCATCTTTTCACTTTTGCCGCTTAGGGAATTTAACAGCTCTAGTCCCTTGAAATCGTACTCACCGCCCTCCATCACATAGTCCACCTGCGAGTTTAAAAAGGATTCTTTTGGCATACCGGTTACGTGGTCTCCCATCAGCACAGTTTTTACATCCGGCAGTTCACGCTTTAGTTCGTTTATGGTTTTCCAGTGTTTTTTAACCGTGGGTGTCTTCGTTTCAATGAAAACTACGTCGGGGCTTTCATTCTTTATCCTCTTTAACCATTCGTTGTAGGATAATTTTTCAGCTATACCGTCATCCCAGAAAACATCGTACCCTTTGACGGATGCAACAGTTGCAAGTGATGCAGGGACCACGGGATATATGTAAGACTCTTCTGACTGATATTGGAATTGCCTGTTTTGTGCAAGGGCAGGCACCCCTTTTCCGTTGTCTAGTGGAGGGTAGGAAACAGAGACTTTAAGCATTCAAAATCACAAATTATAAATTAAGGTAATATTTAACAGTTTTGAAGTTATGGACATTAAGCAGGCTTATCCAATTCCCTCAGTTTCGGTGATAATTCCATTCAAGAAGGCTACGTCCAACCTGTATGAATGCCTTGCAGCGCTGCTAAACCAGACCGTACAAAATTTTGAAATAATATGTATTCCCGATTCACCTGAAGTTATAGGTGTGACTGATGACAGGATAAGAACTCTGTCGAAATCTGGGACACCATCAGAAAAGAGAAATTACGGCGTCTCGCTCTCAAGATCAGAGAATATAGCATTCATAGACGATGACGCTGTTCCAGCTCCAAACTGGCTTGAGCGTGGCATCCTAGATTTGGCAAATGAACAGGTCGTTGGTGGTCCAAACGTAGCACCAAGGGGCGAAGATGTCAGGAAAATTGCCTCAGACTTGTTCTTAACTTCTATATTCGGTTCCTTCAGGGAGGTGTACAGGTACAGACCAGTTAGCGGCATTAAATATGTAGATATTATTTTAACAGTCAATATGTTTGTGAGAAGGGAAGTATTCACTAAGGTCGGAGGATTTACACTGAAATACTGGCCGGGAGAGGACACCCACTTCTGTGAAGATTTGAAGAGGACAGGCTACAAGATTTTTTACGACCCTGATTTGGTTGTCTACCATCACAGGAGAAACGTATTCCACGACCATCTGATGCAAATCTGGAGATATGCAAAGTATAGAGGAGGAGCTGCAAAGCTAGGTGAATTCAAGCCATTTTATCTACTTCCATCCGTACTTACAGTAGCTGTGATTTTAATATTTCTACTATCTATCAAGCTAGACATTTTCATCACTGCCTTCATTTCAGTCCTCATAGTCGCGGTTTCGATCGTGATATTTGCGAGCTTTTACGCAAAATCAAGGAATGCACGTGGTTCGGTACTTGCCGTTCTGACCGTTTGGTTGTCTCACATCACTTATGGAATCGGTGTTCTTTACGGTATCTTTTTTGCGACTTTGTATTTAGAAAAATAAATGCGTTCTGGTCCCAAACAGTATAAAAGTCCTTGGTAAAGCATATATAAAGGAGGTTCATATTAACAAAATGGAAGTTCAGTCAGATTTATTGGAGAAAGCAGTGCTTCCATCAGTTACTGTTCTGATTCCCGCATATAACGAAGAATCGAGAATCGGAAGTGTTCTAAATGAACTGACAGACTACATCAAAGGGGCAGGTGTTGATTGGAATATCATAGTTTCTATCGATGGTACGGATGGTACTGAAGATGTGGTTAAGAAAATGTCGAAAGATTTTCCATTTATTCTATACGACAAGTCAAAGAGTAGGTCAGGGAAGGGATATGCAATCAAGAGGGTTGTTGAGAAATCAAACAAGGAATATACACTTATAATGGATGCGGATCGTTCAATATGCCTTCCAGACATTCTAGCTTCTCTTTCTGATTTAGACGGATTTGATGTGATAATATTTAACAGGTACTCTAACAATATGAACAGCATCCCTTTTGCTAGGAGGATTGCATCCAGAGCCTTTAACATTATAGTGAAAGTAACTCTAGGCATTCAGGTTGAAGATACGCAATCAGGTTACAAACTAATGAAGACTCATCTAGCCAAGGAAGCATTTCGTAAAATTTCAGTGACAGACGCTACTTATG
>JAKAUD010000060.1 GCA_021827885.1 Thermoplasmata archaeon
GATCGGACGTGAGCAGTGTATGAAATGAAACAAGAATCCAACGACAGACAGAAGGAGATACTAGAGAACTCCTTTTCGAACGCTTACGTTGATTCTACGGTATAGCTTATGAATACCAGCCATTAACCTTTCTTACCGCAAGCTTGAGTTGGACGTCAGTAGTCTTTAATGCCAATGTAATCTCCCAAAGTGCCTCTGACCTTTGCTTTCGTAAGTTTGGCATATTCCAGTATTTCACATGTTGTGGCTCCCTGTTTCTTCATCTGATTAAAGGTGTTCTGACTAAGCAGTACGTAGCTCCAGTTACAATTCATCCTCTCCTCAGGTTGGAGTTCGTTCACTTTGTCTACCAAATCTAAAGCCGCTATCCTCTTATTCTGCACGTTCTTGTTACTCATATCTCTTTCAGACTTTGTCTCAACGAGGTAAATCTGGTCACATGCCTTAATCATAAAATCAGGGTAATAATGCGCAAGCAGACCATCATCTCGTATGTAGATGATATTAGCAAAATCATTGTAGTATTCGTTTATTTTCACAAATGCCTTAACCTTTGAGTCTGCATCTATAAACTCGATGAATTCTTTCTCAAACCCACCGTTGTGAGACGGGTAGGAAATTTTCTCATAGATGTTCTTTGCGACACTTATTGCGTAGGTTTGTCTTATGCGTATTTCAGGAACCTCCGAGAAATATTTCTTTACAATCTTTGCATCGTTGACTTTAAGATTCTTCATGGAATCGTACACAGCCTGGGCAATGTTACTAACAATATGCTTGATCAGGCTCTGTTGTGTTATGAGTAAGATACGCCAATTATTTTCCTTGAGCGGATCAAACTCCTCTCCGAAAAGTCTGTCTCTTATGTATTCATCCGTGAGTTTTGCGATCAATGCGAAATTTACCTGCATTACAGGGAAATCTCTCTCCTTCCTTCCTCTGGCATTTACATGGATTACTGAAACTGCGTTCACTACCTTCTGGATGAATGAATTATAGCTCCTTGCAGTGAATATATCCGCTGTGACCGTATATTCACCAAAAGTAGTCTTTACTGTTAGTTCTTCGCTGTAAAAAGTGTCTCCCTTGTTCTTTACCAAGCGCCTTAATTCTTCAAGTTTCATGGGAAATGTTTCAAGTTTTTCAATGGAGAGATCGGGAACAGCAAGCTCCTCCTCCTTTTCCTGCAATATTATGATCCAGAAAAGATCATAGTTCCTATAATTTGTCTTGAGTCCGACCCTGATCAGATCACCGATAACCTTAGTCTTTGTGGGTTCCTCGCCAACTTTTCCTACCATTCCAGCAAGAACTCTTTCATAGTACTCGATGAAGTTCGGGTGTTCAACAACGCTCAATATGTCTATGTAGCTGTCGGGCTCCTCCTTCTTCACCAGGAGTTTTTCCCTGTTCTCTGATCTTATGTCATCGTAATCCGGTCCGCGCCACATCAACCTCAGGCCTCTTCCTATAAGTTGTTCCAGAAGGACGTAAGAGGATGCTGACCTGAGAGGAACTATAACGCAAATGTTGTTTACGTCGAATCCTTCCCTGAGCATGAGAACTGAAACTATCACCTTCGGTTTTTCGTGTCGATCTATATCGAAAAGTCTCTGTTCTATTGCTTTCCACTCATCCTCGCTGACATCGCCCTTTTTTGTAGAATGTATCTCCATGACTTCGTCTTCAGAATAACCTTCCTGCATCAGGAAAGACATGACTAGTGGTACGACCTTTGTATCCTCACAGACAATGAGCATCTTGGGATACTTCGTGGGATCAAGCTTGATAAACTCCTCCTCCAGTATATTGATTTTCTTCATCCCTGCCCTGAGCATCAGTTTCTGACCGTCAGAAAGACTGGTTACCTGCCTTCCTTCCCGTTCTGCCTTATACTCTAAATCTTCCAGAGGTATGGCGCCGAATTCCTTTCTCTTGTCAATGGCAACGGTTTTCACAAGGCCTTTCTTAATCGCGTCTACTAGTTCAAAATTGGCAACAATGTGTGGAAAGTGGTTTTGTACGCGGTCCTGCCCACTTCCAGTGACTACATACGGAGTGGCGGAGAAATCGATTTGTATGAATTTTTTCTGCTTGTTCTCTGAAATCTTATCGAGCGCCTCCTGCCATTTTTTCTCCACAATCTCGTCTGATTTCTTCATCTCTCCAAGATGGTGAGCCTCGTCATTGAAAACTACGAGACTGGGCAAATTTACGAGGTAATCCAGTTCCTGGCCTCGAAGGTATTGGTTGTCCAACTCCTCCAATGAATGACCTTGGGAAGTGCCTGGTGTAATGGGCAGCAACTCATTCACAGTTATGTCGGGCCTGTCCAACGGCGATTCGGTATCAAGAGTTTCTTCATCTTCCGCCAGCAGATGCCAGTTTGTTATTGCAATCAATCCATCGCCGGTAACTTTCTTGCCAATTTCGTTCTTCTGGGATACACAACCCTGAATAAATCCAAAGACCTCTTCTTTGTAAGAAGGCGGAATGAAAAGTTTCTCGAATTTTCGGAAGTCTGACTGCTCGAAATCTCTGGTACCTTCCTCTGTTCTTTTGCCTAAATATGCATCGAGCAGTCTTTCGTATACAATAATTCCAGGAGCAACCAGAAGGAAATTCCTGGAATATTCACCGCTTTCGCTTTCTTCGTACTTTGAATTTAGGTATTGCCAGATCAGGAATACATCAAGAACCCAAGTCTTACCAGTTCCTGTGGCCATCTTAACGCAATATTTTGGATGCTCGTACTTATCCCGCTTAAGATCAAGCAGATCCATTTGAGCCAACAATTCGGGATAGATTTGAGTATAGATTTCTCCAACGCTTTTGAGTTTGAGTATCTCATGTATGTAAATTATATTCAGAATGGCTTGCCATTGCCCCTCGTGGAAGTTAATGTTTCTTTCATCGGAGAAAATGCCGTTGGGATCCCAGAATTTCAGAAGTTCCTGTGTTATGGGCGTGACTTTCTGCATGAAGTCTCCGGATTTCCACAACTCGCTGGCTTCTTCGGTTATTCTTTTCGCAAGTTTTAACGGGATGTCCTTGGTGCCAAGAGATTTTATATTTACCATTAGCTTACCTCTTTCACCGTCACACTTTCAAACCCGAATACGTCCACTGCCTTGATGCAGACTTTTCTCCTTCCATTGATTCTTGGCACCAGAAGCTTTACCTTTCGATCAACCTTCGACGAGTCTTCATGGTTTTCCCGGTAATCCTGCCATTTGCTCCTGAACACTTCTCCGTCATATTCAGGATCGATGCTCCAGTACTCGACGAGGCTCATAGGGTCCTCTTCGATGATCTGCTCTAGTTTATCTTTATCTGTCTTATCAAGCGGCAGTGCATCCGGAGATAGGAGAATGTAGTTTTCGAGCTCAATAATTAGCTCTTCCTTATCGTCTTCTGCCGCTTTCCTAATGATCGGTTTTACAGTGAGGTATTGCAATGAGCTGAATCTTACGCTACCTTCCTTTATGAGTTTCTCATAATCGGGTTTGTGTTTTATTTTTTCCAGCAAGTCTGGGGGAATCACCAGTACTTCGAGTTTATCATCGTTCAGACTGTCTATGATCTTACCGATATCCGTTTCAAAATTCCAACCTAGGACAATTATTTTCTCCCATCCTCCCATAAAAGAAGCTCTGAGCTCTTGGGCCTTTTTGAGGGTCGCATATCCCGTTATCTTTGTTGGGGAGTCGACAAATACAAGCGTCTTGCTCTGTTTTATGTATCCTAGATTAGCAGGTGTACCATCCTGCATCGGAAAGGGCAGAGCGCCATATAGGTTGATCACTACATGGGCGAGGTCCCCTATACGTCTGAATTGAGACCTTTCAAACTGCTCCTTCTGGTAGTCTCCAATGGATTGGTAAAGAAATGGCTTTGAATCTTGGTCGATAAGACGTTTCCTAGAAATCATACACGCTGGTTTCCCAAGATCACACATAATCCAATTTCTACCAAGTTTCTCCGCCACACTTGCGGTAGTCCCAGAACCACAAAAAAAATCTGCTACAAGACTTCCTTCCTTACTACCAGCCTCAACGATTCTAATCAATATTTCTTCTGCTTTTTGAGTCGGGTAGGAACCGGGAGAGGTGTCATATGAAAAAATATCAGTCCAGTTAGTATCATATGGAGAAAAATCCCTTGGTTCGACCCAGTAGTAAGCACGGGTTGATCCGGGATCTCTTTTGATGAATCTCTTAGTCTTTCCAGTAAATAGCCAATAATCATATAAGTTCATTTTCGCAGAATAATTTTCTACATAGTCCTTATAATTATTTGCCGCATCCATTGCTTTGTCTTGTGTCCATCTCCACTGCCCATTATTTAACTTTATACCCAAGAAATCGTAACGGAGTGTGGGCCTATCTGCATTATTGTAAAAATTGTTCCATTGGTCATTATATCTCTCGGCTACTTTTTTCATTGGGGGCTTGAATCTCGTGTCTGAGTTTTTGGAATACCAAAAAACACTATCAAATGCTACATTTAGTTGTTTAACACTATCAAATTGATTCTGAAGATTTTTTATTTTCCTTCTAACGCTGATTTCATTTCTAAAGTTCTCCTTTCCAAATATCTCGTCTAACAGAACTTTTACATAATGTGCAGTATGGTAATCCAAATGAACATAAATTGATCCTCTTTCGTTCAGAAGTTCCCTCATTAGGAATAGTCTTGGGACCATCATTTCTAAGTATGACTTGGTCCCGTCCTTCCAGGTGTCTGAGTAAGCGAATTGTTCTATAACAGAAGGCTTTTGTTCGATTTCGACAGATGGAAGGTGTATCTTTGTTCTGTAATCCGCTTTACTGTCAAAAGGGGGGTCAATATAAATCAGGTCTATTTTGCCCCTCATTGAGGGGAGTCCTGTGTCTGGGTTCCCGACTAGCAGTGCCTGCATTACAAGCAGATTATCGCCATAAATGAGTTTGTTGAGAAACTCGTTGTTCTCGACATCTTTGACAGGTTGACCAGTGAATTTTGTCAGTCCACCCACAGATTTGGTTGGCAGCACCAATTCATTTGTCTGAAGAGTTATTCTTTGTGACTTTGATAAACCGTCCAGAATTCTTTGCGCTTCTCTCTTTCCTCTCTCAACGATTTTTGGAAGTTCTTCTATCAGCGATCTTTTTTGACCATTCTTGCTTTTTTCACTTACATCATTTCTATCTTCCAAAGAGTCAACCATAATGAACACCATAGTTTATGTGTAGTCTAAAGCCTTTTCCTTAACTCTCCAGATACAATGGAAGCATCAGATAATAATATTTGCGACTCCACTGTGTGATACTTGCCTATCTTCTTCTCTATCAGCGTGATGAGACCAAAGTTCTGCAAGTAGTTGACGCTCTGGAAGAATGCGGACTGGCTAACTGCTCTGAGTAGCAAATGATTGGATGCCAAGACCTCTGTAAACGCCTTGTTTGTGTCCTGATTCTTGATCGGTGCTGCTAATATTAGCAAGTCCCGATCTCTCCAAGGTTCTTGAGCGTCTCACCCTCTACCTCGACATAAGCCCTACTTCAGTGCCGTTGTTGCAGAGTTCTCACTCCATTTATTGCTTCTGCCAAGAATTTCCAGGGCCTTTATTCCGATCCTTGCGTCACTCCTGTAGTCCCTTACAAGCAATGCATATAAGAGGCCTAGGGCTTCCCTGCCATATTCATTCAGACCCTCCTTTGCCCTCGTTTTCAGAATTTTCATTATCTCCTCTGTGCTGTATTCATGAAATACGATATGATCAGGCTGCAATGAGCTCTTTACGCTCTCATCATTCATATTCTTGTACCAATATACCTTCTGCGTCAACAGAATGAGGATTGCCTTTGTGCGCCTTGTAATATGATACAGGATGTCGTAATCCTGTAGGAAGTCAACCTTGTCCAAGACCACGAGAGACTTGCTGGAAAGCATCTCATCGTATCTATTCTTCACCTCTTCAATCTCGTGCCCCTTTCCAAACAGACGGGCTATGTTTCGATAGATTTTGGTAGATGTCGGGTTCTCCCTGACGTTCACATAGAAGTATGGGACAGACTTCGTGTCCCTGGGGGCCTTAGCCATGATCGGGGCACTGAGCGTCTTTCCTGATCCCTTGAATCCATGTATGATGTGACTTGGAAGATCCAGATTCACATAATCTGCCAGATCGTCGATCACCTTCTCCAACTCCGACCTTATGAGTGTCTCTCCTGGCGTGTAGGCTATGTTGCAGACCTGTGCATTCTTCATGTTGCTCGTTTCCACAGCCCTTGCATCGAGCTTTGCAACCATGAATGACCCCGGGATTCTTTGTGTCCATTTCATCGCCTGCGCATTAAATCTTCAATAGGAAGGTTATTAACACTATCGAACGAGTCGAACATATGAGGTTTTCCAAAAACCCCACCGAAAACCTCTATTGTTAATGTGAGTACTATAGTAAAGGTAAAATATATTCCCAAGGAATTGATTAAAAAAAACTAAGAATACAAAGACTCGGGGTTATCAATGAATTCTGTAAATAAACACGGGAATTTCATCTATTATACGAGAGCCAGACTATTGCATCCTGTTTCATTTGACCTACGGTAGAATATATATTATCAATGAACAAGTTCACGGTAGATATCCCTAAGATTATTCGATTGTACCATTCTAGGGGATGAATTGTTGTAATTAGACAAAATGAATTTCTCTCCGCAAGGTCAATAAATTCTCTTGAGAGGGATCGTCTTCTTATAAGAGGGCGCAGTTCAGAAGAGCCAAAAACTCAGCATTCTTTCGTAATTATTAGATCCTTCCAGTTTTTGGCAATTATGTGATTTTTCCTTCTATAATATGCTTCATGCTCTTTTTGAGGTATTAGTAAGAAGAGTACATTGGAGGTAACATATAGAAAAACCAAGGAAGAGCCAACTATCTGAAAAACTTTGGAAGAGATATTTTCTATGTAGTGTTCATGATTTTTTCTAGGAAAATGCTGGTAAACCAACAAGGACTTCCCAGATTTATAAAATTCTCGTAACTCTCGCCAATAAATATACTTTGATGACCTGGGACCGCCTCTTGGAACAGACTTTACCTCAATCCCATTGTCGGGGTCAAAAAATATTAAGTCAACTCCCTGAGAAAACTTATTGAATTCCTGAAAAAATTTGTCCCTATCCTTTTCTTCGTCTTTTAGAATTCGATTATAGAACCGGCAGTTTGACATGATATTACTCTTTTCAAGATTTTCGACCTTTCGTTCGCCTTTGATTATTAGGTCTTTTCTCAATTGTTCGAAAACAATAGGATCATATCCTCGCCACTTAAGTGGTTCTTTTAGATAGTCGACTCTGCTGCCGTCCGAAAGAGTATCATCTTCTGATAGTGCCCAACAGACAGCCGTTTGCATTTCACCTTCTCCCGCAAGATGTCTAATTAAACTGTATTTCTTATAATCGCAAATGTCACCATAGTATTGGTTTTTCATAAGTATGCACACTCCATCTTAATGCAAGGGCCAAAGTCTATCAAGTACTTCAAAGCTTGGAGAATCGTAGTTCTGTTTATGCGCGATCCATCTTACTGCTGATATTGCTACATCCAAAATATCAGGAATTCCATATTCAACTGTTACTTCTTTGATTTTATTCCAGTTATACTCTTTGACTTCTTTGAACGTATCATAATCCCTTGGGAGAGCGCTGTTGAATTTCTTATGATCATAGTAAACACTACCAGAGTTTATTTGTGAAAGTCGAACTTTCTTTATATAGCACTTCAGAAGGGCCTCAGTTTTAACAGTTATGACTAGGTGTGGCTCATTCTTATATTGTTTCGCAGAAAGCAATTTTTTAAGATCCTCGAATTCAGCCCAAAAAAACACTTTTCCATTTATCAATTTGTACCAATCTTGAGTAGTTGTTCCGTTTTTAAGGCATTTTTCCAATTCTGATGGATCCATAGGAATTTGATCTCTAATCACAATTTCTCCCAGCTCCCCACAGGGAATGTTCATGAGCTTTGGTCTCCATGAAAGTTCGTATTTTTCTCTTCCAGCTCCTGTGATCTTACAATGATCCAATAGCGCAGTAGTACTTAGAAGTCCTAATCTCTTAATATTCTCCCAGCTTCCAGCCTCAGCCATGTGATATAACTCTGGATATTTGGCTAACAATTCCTGCAAATTCATCGTTGATTCACCAGAGTCTCCGATCAATCACACTATGTTCATTGAAACCTGTTGAAATGAGAGTTACTGGAGTTTCTGTTACGCGCTCTACCTCCTCAATAAAATTTAATGTATCGTGAGTAAGCTGCTCATAACGCATAGCTTCAACGTTGTTCTTACTAATGTAGTCCGTAAAGGTAAGAGCAATATCAGTAGCTCCATTAAGAACCGCTGCTTTGTGAATATTTTCCCATTCAAATTCGCCAATCCTCCTTTGTTTTTTAGTAGTTGATGTTTTCTCCGCTTTTAGGAGAACTCCAACGTCATATCCCGACCTTTCGGCAATATCATTCCAAGTGAGTTCCTGCAATGGCCCAGATGTACCATTTGGAGGGTTTTGCACCCTTATTGAGATCGGAATACACACCATTATGACTCTGCGTACCCTCTTTGGTGCTATACCCGCCTCTGAAAGACACGCAGATACGGTTGTGTCTCTGGAAGTAACATTTGGGTAAAATCCATGATAAAGACTAAGCCCGGTTCCTTGTGTACCTTCCAGTAAAATTCTCTTATTCTCCTTGTAGGCTTTTTCCAAAATTTTCAGGGTAGAACAAACGTAAGCTGATAATTCCTTTGAGTCCTTGGCCAATATTACTTTCTTATCACGTTCTGTAATGCGCCTCGCAGTTGCAGATCCGACTCCCTGGCCAGTAGAGCCTATCTTAGCGACAAGAGATTCCTCATTTCTCTTGTCTTGTTCATTGATTACCATAGCATTGTCATCAATGAATAATCTTCTTTTGTCAATTTCATGCTCTTGAATTTCACATAATAATTTATTAGGATTAATTACGGCACCTGGCCCAACCAACAATTTCGCAACTTTGTTCACTCTTGAACCAGATGGTATTTGATGAAATATGTGCTTAGACTTACTGTCGTAAACAGAGTGACCTGCATTTGGTCCACCTACCCGTACCAAAATATCATACTCATTTGCGAGATAGGCTGCTATTTGTCCCTTACCCTCACTTCCGTATTGCCCACCAATAATGACATCAACGTATCCTCTTCCAGTCCCAACTGGCGTATCTACATAACAGATTGCCCTCGTAAGTACATCTCCTTCTGTGGACCTCTTAGTATCAATAACAAGATCCGCGATATTGGCAAGGTCCTCGATCTGTCTTTCTGTTTGATTTTGCTTAATGTTACTATATTCTGATTCCTTATCTAGGATTCCATTTCTACGTGATTTGAATCTGTTTTTAAGTTCATTTTTAGGTGCAGTCAGATGGATATGGGTTACATGTGGCCCAAAGTAGTCCTTTAGGTATTCAATCTGTTCTTTAATCCTTGCAGAATCGACTATTACTCCGTGAGCATTTTTTTGCTGTTTCAGCCAGCTATTCAACTCATCTAGAACCCACTTACCCCCAGTTTCCCTATCTAGTTTATCGCCCTCATCCTGCAAGATTCGCCTATCGATTTGCTTTTCTCGGCCTATTTTATCCTTTAATATTTCACTGGTTTTGAATGTTTTCATCTCATAATGTTTAGACAGCCCTTTAGACAAGGTTGTTTTTCCAGAAGAAATTTGCCCTGATAAAATCACGATTCGTGTTATCACAGAAAAAATACTTGCTTTATATATATTAATGTTACGGTGTCTTGGAGTGTGTTAAGCAATTCAGAGATGCGACCATTTCAATTCACCACAGCATTGATATCCGGAACTCGATAAAATGAGGAATCTATCTCTACCAGATCGAAGATCTTGGAGTATATCTTTAGGTAGTCTGAGGACTTGGCGCCGGCGGGGTAGAATGGTCCTACCCATTGGTTGTAACTCCATCCCGAGCAACCTGTCTTGGTGTCCATTTCCAGTTCAGAGGATAATTGAAATACTTATTTATAAGAATGATTGATAACCCCTAGTAACCTTTTATTTGACTTAACCCTAGTGTTGTTTGATTCGTGTCCTTTGCTTCGTCATCATTTTTAGTAGCCTGTGCTTTAGCATTACTTTCCTTGACCATTTGTTCGCCTTTCTTTATCAGCCCTTCCATTTCTGCTATACCTTTCTTGGTCACAATCAATGTTTTTGTTCCATCTTCTAAGGGGTTCCCTTCCATGAAGTATCCTTTACGGAAGTTCTCATAAATGGTATCTGAGAAATTTTTAGGGAAATTCTCTCTAGCATCAATGTATCCTGATTTTATATTCTCTCTCGTTAACGGCGTTTTTTTCTGGCGAAATTCTAGGAAATAAGCTATTGCTAGTGTCTTGCTATAATATCCTTTAATAAATGGTAATTCTAAAAAATCGTACAAAGACTCTGTGACTTCGGTCTGTAAAGTAGATACACTTTTGTGGTATCCCTCAAGCACTCGTATGCGAGCTTCTAACTCAGCGATTTTTGTATCCTTTTCTTCATCATTCATTTCCTACACTTCCCGATTCTTCCGCGGAAGGCTGCCACTTTTCTGAGGTAGATTGTTGATTATTGGATATCTTCTCGTTTACCGTTTTGATTCCACTATTAGTTAATTCCCACGTTTTAAGTTTTGATCCAGCGATTTCGGTTTCCATCAAGAACCCCTTTTGCACATTATTCAATATTGGAAGATTGACGTTTTCAGGTGCTTGTTCCTTTGCTTCTTTGAAACCGCTTTCCAAGTCCTTTACCGTGAATAGTTTAATGCCTTGCATTATCTCCTTGTAATATGCAATGGCGAGAACCTTTTCAATATTGTTCCCAGGTTTGAAATTATCAATAAATTCTCTTATCGATAACTTCTTGCTAACAGGGGAAGCTGGCGATACGTTTGCTGAAGAATTCAGTTCAGCACTTTCTCTTTCCAGTTCAGCAACACGCTTTTCGAGATCTTCCAATCGTTGTCTTATATCATCATCCATGTTATTTACCTCCATTCTGTTCTAGATCAGATACAGGAAATCCGCTTTTCTTTACCATAGAATTGATAGCCCTCAGTTCACTCTCAACGACATTTAAGGCTATCGCCTGAGAGTTCACTCTACCCTCCTTTGGACCTTGAACCAACATATTTGCATTTCTTAATTCCATAATTGTAGGCAGCAGTGAACCCTCTTTTAAACCTAACTCTGTCATTAGCTCCGCATTCTTGACGTATTCAGATCCTGCTAAACCTGCTGTGTGTGCGTAACGTTTGCCTATTAGGTAAAGAACCACTTTGTCTCTAAGAACAAGTCGATCTTTTACAAACACATCGACCTTACCTTCTTTTGTAATCTTGACCATCTCTTTGGCGAGCGGGAAATTCTTTTCGAGTGCATTCGAATAGTCAGCTATCATCTCCTTCAGTATCCATTCTCTCAATTTTTCATCCGACATTGTATCATCTCGGTATTATATGGGTAGATATTATACCATTATATTTAATATTTATCTTAGAACTTGAGGACTAATAATATATAATATTAGAACTACGTATAACGATTATTATTATAATAGCGATGAATGAAGTGAATTTGAGGAAGCTGGCTGTTGACATAAACAGCGCACCGACGATGATGGTGATTACTGTTTGGAATGAAGTGATATGCAAGCCTGCGACGTATCATCCCAGGGAGGGATGGCAGAGGAGCCACATCAGGTATTACAGGTATGAGGGTCCACTCTCACCGGGGTGGATACTGGTTGAGCAGAAGGGCAGGAGCGAGATGGAGAACAGTCATGGTGTGCACAGGGATGGAGTGGAGATGGGGGGACACAGCGGAGGGAGCTTCGATCAAACCGTCCGCCCGTATTTGACTGAATACGACTTCATGCAGCCCGAGGAGATGCCGGAATGGATGGCTATGCTGTGGGTGAAGTACCAGGAGATGAGGCTGAGAGAGGGGAAGGTTCAGTCTCAGGAATCGATGTCGCTCATGGGCAGGATCAGGATGCTGAGGGAGAGGATGGGGGATGAGAAGGAGGTGCTGAGGGTGGCGTGGGATGATGGAACAGGGATAGAGGACGTTGAGACCTATTAAATATGGTTCCGGCCGATGGCATCGTGTACCATTGGCGGATAGCAGGCATATAGGAGATGACGCCGGGGCGATGGTTGGGCAGGCAACCCCCTGGTGATAACTCATCTCTGGCGGTCTTGCTTGCCGTTGCCAGCCACGGCATTTCTTGCTTCGTCTCGGGTTTCAAACATGGAATGTCAACGTTCCCACATCCGGATTGGTGCTTTCCCCAATCACGCAAAGATATAGGTCATTCTCCTATAGCATCCAGAGCTGCACCGAACAGAACCCTTATATTTCACCGCCGCAATGTTATGCATGATGGATGTGAAAGAGCTTTGCGATGTCATCAATAAATCACCAACCTTCCTCTCCGTTGTCACTATCAGCGGCATGATGAGGACTATCTACACCTATGCCGAATACGATCCAGAAACGAATGGAGGCAGCGTGTGGATGTACCACGGTCCATATGACATACAAAAAGGGAAGATCCGTTCTTAGATTTTCATATGAGTTGGGATATTACGATATTCCAAGAAGGACTCGGACCAATGAACTCGCTAAGAAATTCAGTATTGACAAAGAGGCATTTAATGATCATCTGAGGCGGGCTGAAAACCATGTATTTGACGTCATATTTCAGAAATCACATTAGTTGGCAGAGGATGGATTGGCCAGGATGTGACCCCATTTAGATGGTTACTTGAAACATAATCGAAACGTTCACATATTGATTTAGCATGTGGGAAATGAAGTGGGAATGACTCAAGAGACGGTGATAGACGAAAAGGGTAGAATTGTAATCTCGAAAGATGTCAGAATCTCTCTGGGACTCAAGAATGGGATGAGAGTAAAACTACACATCGAATCTGATCGACTTATAGTTGAAAAGTCTGTATCCCCAGAAGAATTCCGTACCAAGATGAAGGGATTCATTAAGAAAAGGTCTAAAGTACCCATAAGTGATCCTATCGATCTTAAGCGAATCTGGGAGTGAGGCTCCATTGGTCTTATCATATGTAGATGCTAACTACTGGATTTACTGGTTTGACGAAAGATTGCCCGAACACGACTCTGTGGACTACGCAATGCAAAAAGCAATTCAGGATGGTGCTGTGGTCAGCACAATAACATTAATGGAAGTAGCGCACTATTTTAGAATCATTCAACCCAAGATTTTGAGCGAAAAGATGAAGATGATAACCAATCTCTCCACTCTCAAGTTGATTGATTTTACATCGACCATTATGCAATCTTCAATTAATTTCCTATCTATTTATGCCCGCATGGGTCTGGGCTCAAGAAACTGTGTAATTCTAGCCACTATGAAGGCGGTTGGATCGGACGTCCTTCTAACTCACGATAAGTCTTTCAAGAAGGTTAAAGATATAAAAATAATTGATGAAATTACACATAGAAAGAACGTCTATTGATAATTCGGTTAAAATAGACCAGTCAGGATTTGATTAATGTTTTAAGCGAACACTCTTGATAGGAACTGTTAACGCTTTTGACGATATCCTCATCCATGAGGAATGATGAGTCTGATCTGGATCAAGGCTTCCATGATTTCTTGGAAGGTTTTGGCAATTCAGTCAGTGGGGTTGACCTAGAATACATGGCCATTGAATCAGCTGGGTGGAATATTCCAAAGTATGCGGAACGCACGTATTGTTATGAATTGTATCACCAGATGAGAAGTGTATTTGGAGATTGATACATGTACACGATCAATGGAGAGCTCCCAAAGGGGACTCGCGAAATAATTCAAGCCAATAGAAGTCCAAATTTTCTAATTCACCGCCCTAAATCGATGGCATCGAATCTTGCGATAATTGAGGTAAAACCATTCTCGGTGGTAAAAGTGTTCTCAAACCTTGATGAAGACCTTGGCAAATTAAGTTTTTTCACTGGGAAGCAAGCGCTCTATCGCCATGAAATCATGTATGTATACAGCAATGGAATCGAAAAGAGAGAAGAGGAAGGTTTGATTGACTACTTCAAAAGCTACGTGGGAAACTTCAGTAACAAAAATAAAATACTATTATCTCCACGTACAAATCCAGGGTTCAGACCATCTTTTGTAACTGTATGATTGACAAAACTTGGACATCGCTTTTCAGAAACAGTTTTATAGCGTCACTTATGATTACAACCATGATGTGCACTTACGCCAGATTCTCTTTAGAACCAGTTGGGCAGGGACTCTTCTACACTGGCAAAATAGGGAACTTCAACATGGTCTATGACTGTGGGGAATTGAATGGCCCCAACAAGATAGTGAATCTTATAAAAGATTATAAAAACAAATTAGGCAATTCTAAAATCGATATGTTGATTGTATCGCACTTGCACTGGGATCATGTCTGCGGCTTTGAAGAACTTATGAGAAAAACTCAAGTCAGATATGTGTTCTTACCTTACCTGCTTCCGATTCAAAGACTCCTTTTGGCTCTAAGCGAATCTGCAAATGCCAACCAATCATACTACAAT
>JAKAUD010000030.1:0-1078 GCA_021827885.1 Thermoplasmata archaeon
CAGAACTGGCACCTAGTTGGCCATTTTTCCGTTAGCTATTTTCCAAGTGGTAAATTTCCTCCTAAAATATTTATACGTGGGTTGAGAAATAGATATCGTGGTTTGATAACAAATTATAAATTGATAAATTTTTTTCCAACGCCACATTATTTGCAACTCACAGTTGTATCTTTACAACCTGACAATTCATAAGAATTGGCAGGTTTCAATGTCTATTTTCCAGACCTGACTTATATACTGACATTCCTTGCCACAATCCTTCAAAACTAAACAATATTTAAAGAACTACGAATTGTCAGGTTTGTGCTTCCAGTATCCAGGAATAAAGCAATAAGATCATCCAGCCAGATATCAAAGTCAAGTTCTTCACAGAAGAAGATCTTCTTACGATCTTTGAGTTTGTTAATTCCAGGGGACTTACGGATCCTAAAAAGGCCAGCTATCACAAAAGATATGGTCTGCTTTTGAAAGTTCTACTCAGAACTGGTGCCAGGATAGAGGAAATAGTTCCATATGATAGGCCTGCAAAGGTAGATCAAAAAGGAAAGACTCAACCAGGAGAGCATTTTCCAGGGTTGAGGCCAGTGGACATTAATCTCAATATGAACGTGATTAATTTACTGACTTTGAAGAAAAAGAAGAAAACTTACAGGACATTACCTTTGCATCCGGATTTGAAGGAAGCTTTGATGCAATATTTTCTGGAATTTCATATTGATACTAAATCTGAGGATCCTCTGTTTCCCATCAGAAGGCAAACAGTAGATGAATACCTGGGCGAAATAGAGAGGTCCGTTGGTATCAAGGTAAATGCCCATAAGTTCAGGCATACTTTTGCAGTAAAAGCTCTTCTTGACGGTGTGCCAATAAATGTATTACAGAAATGGCTGGCCCATTCTTCCCTGGCGATGACCACTGTCTATGCTGATGTTCTGGGAATGGATACCTCTGATTTTATGAGGAGCATTTGTTAAGTACTTTATTAAATATGTAACTAAAAATTTATATCTCCGCTTGTTTCTGCTTTGATATGGGAACTAGTGGGTAGTCCCACGATTCACCTGAGATGAAGGGACAG
>JAKAUD010000030.1:1088-14658 GCA_021827885.1 Thermoplasmata archaeon
AATGAGTGGAGCAATAGATATCGCCCGTTATGGTGTGAGAAACTTAGTATTTCCAAAGACAAGAGTCGTTAATCTAACATGTCTCGTCTAGACCCTATCCTTGCATCCTGCAAGGTTCTTGAATACTTGATTAAAAATAAAGAGCACGGCAAAGAATGGACCACAACACATGACATAGCGTTAAAGGCATTTGATAACACTCAAAAGGACTCAAAGATTTTAGATCTGATTAAACTAATGGTTCAAACCGGTTATATACAATCTATGCAACTTGAGAACAACCGAAGCATTTACGCAATTACTGAAAAAGGGGTGCAGTTTTACAAACAAGTGGCCAAGGAATTTTACAACGGCTTTAGCCTCCTTATGAAAAAATATTATGACGATGAAAAGGTGTGATAAATTTTTTTCAAATTAAACCTTGTTTTCTATTTGGCTGATGTTACAAGTTGTACTTGGAAATTATTCTCTGACGGAACCAGAAAAAGTACAGTTGTACCACTCCTTCCCAACGATTCCCTTTCAGATTCCCATCTGATAAGTTCTTCATTGAACTGGTTCTGAACTACTGCCATTAGTCTTACTTTTGCCTTTAATTTTTTTGCAATCCTTAATGCATCATTTTCCATAGTTTTTAGATTATCAAGTGTTATCAAATCATTGCTGTCAGATATTTTCGCCAGGGCAATCTCTTTTTTTCTTCCAACTAAGATATCAAATTGTGCCACGGAGTCCTGTATTTCCTGAAATTTTTTTGAATTTCTCTTGAAATTACGGTAACTTGGATAAATCTCTTTGATTTTGGATCTTAATTTTTGAACCTGTGAATCACCAGTTGAGGGAAGAAGTTCCATACGAACTTTGATCCAGATTGGGAGAAAATCCTTTAGGAAATCTTCCATTTGTTTTGAAACTTTACCGGAATAATTGACAGTAAACCAGGCAGTAATGAAGATTGGGAATCCTAGGATCACTGCGAGGAGAGCTACTGCGTCTATTATACCTGCCTGATAGTTTTTACCCACTAGCATGTAGGTAATAAAGAGGGCAGTTGTAGCAATAATCCACATTCCCGATGCAATTGCCCAGACGAATACGAAACGATATTTTTTCCTTAGCATGTAAATTGATTCTGCGGAACTAAGCAGGCTCATAACGGGCATGTCATTATCTGCCATCTGTCAAACGATAGTTGACCCATATAAGAAAAGATTTGGAATATTAATCCAACATGTGAGACAGGATATTGAATAAATAAGATTGGAAGTTGTAAATCTTCTATTTTATTTCCAACCGAATATATATGCCTATATGAAGTAAGCTTATTTGATAAGTATGAGCATAGAACAAATGAACGAATATGAAAAATTGAAACAATGCTTAGAGCCATTAAGTGGTACCTTAAGAGTAGCACTATACTTGGATCTAGCTAATGTTTGGATGTCAGAGAAAAAAAATGGATGGAGTCAGGTAACCGGAACCATTTTTAGAACTGCTGAGGAAATTGGTATCATCCAGACGGCCAAGGCCTACACTGCCATAACTTGTGGGGAAGTTTGCAAACCTGGACTTTTAAGATTGGAAAGAGAAGGGTACCAGATAATCCCAAGGTTTGTTCCAAACACCGAATATGGCTCTAAAAAGGATATTGATACGTTTCTCATTTCTGACGTTATTAGGGACCTATTTCTTACAAAACTGGATTTGATAGTTATAGCAAGCGATGATTCTGATTTCATTCCTGCATTCAGAGAAATCAAATTACAAAATAAATTTGGTTTGGCTATTGTCAGTAATAGAATAGAGGCAAAGCTTGTTGCTGCAACTGCCAACTTTTGTATAGATATTCCTACCTTGAATGATCATGTAGAAGCTTTATCAGAGCTTCACACAGATGATACCTTAATAGGGGTGAGTGCGAGTGGTTTGTAAGAATTGCGGAGATGAATTAATCCTTACTTGTTTCCTTGGTGTTGAGACATGGGTCCATAAGAAAACATTCGACCCTTCCTGTCAGATTTTTGCAGAACCAATGGAAAGTTGAAAATAGTTCACGGATACTGGTTTCTTTTTTTAGGGCTTTGTATCCTTGTTTTTCAAATACCCAGCTTTTTCAAGTAGAAGAAGGCGTTCTCTTATTGCCTCTTTTATGAATTCTGACTTTGAGGTATAACCCAGTGTACCTTCTCGTATAATATTATCGATAATTTCTAAAAGTTCCTTCGGCAAAGCTACAGTTTGCCAAGCGTTATCTGTCATTTGTTTCCCAATCCCTTTAGATAGATAATGATTAACATGCTTTTAATAGCATATGCATATGTTATCCATAACATAAATTACTTATAGGTTATACATATGCTATGCATTACATGTATGGCACCGTCTCGATTCCTAAAGACTTAGTAGACGAAGTTGAGCTTATTTTGAACGAAACACACCTTGGGTACAGAACAAAGACAGAATTTATAGTAGAAGCAATAAGGGAAAAAGTTCTAAAAATAAAGCTTGAATTGAACACCGAGAGGCTGAAAAAATGACGCTTTATCAGCCTCTCGTTGTATCAAATCACGAGGGAAGTCTAAAGATCTTTATTAATAATTTTAGTGAAAACCCATGGTACGGTACTACACTACTTACTATTGTTTTGATTTTGTTAGGTATCTTTTTTATAAGGAGTTATTATGAACTTATACTTCTGCCATTTTACAGTGTAGTGTCTATTTATGGCTCCTTTAATATTTTTGTATTCATTTTCTCATGGAAAAATGAAAGGTACAGGCCAAAAAAACTCTCTTACATACCTGAAGACCCGGTAACCTTGATGTATCTAACCTATAATGATTTTAAAGAAGAAGCTTTCAGGACCTTACTTAAGGCAAAACGTAATTGTGACTTCATTTTAATCGTAGACGATAGCAATTTACCAGAATTGAAAAATAGAATAGACGCTATTGCAGAAGAAACAGGTTCTAAGGTCATAAGAAGAGAGAATAGGAAAGGTTTCAAAGCTGGAGCCATAAATAATGCTTTAGAAAGTGTATCTACTAAGTATATTAGTATAGTAGATTCTGACGAAAGAGTACCTGAAAACTTCATTACAGGTGTATTACCTTATTTTTCTGATGACGATGTCGCGTTTGTCCAAGTGTCGCATTTTGCAACCAATAACTCAACGCTCTGGGAAAAATATATGGGGTATGGGGTCAACATGCATTGGCGTATATACCACCCATACAGGAATAGATTTGGAGTGGTAAATTATCTTGGACATGGGGCAATACTCAAAAAAAGCGCGGTGGAATCTGTAGGTAAATTCCCTGAAATTGTCGCAGAGGACATCGGCATAACCACAGAGTTTTATTCCACCAATATGCGGGGTGTTTTTGTCGACGAGATAAAGGCAGGTGAAGAGTGTGAAGAGTTTCCAGAAACATACTCTTCTTTCCGGAGGAGACATAGAAAATGGACCATGGGCAGTACACAATTTATGCGATATTACTTTATTAGTATCCTCAAATCAAATATGCGTTGGTATCAGAAGCTTGACATAATAGTGCCTGGAATAAGCCTTCCAATGACACTTCTTCTTTTCACTTATATAATCATTGTCTCATTCTTTCACATAGGCTCCTCAATAATGTTATTCATAGTTGCATTGATTAGTATGGGGGCGCCGAATTTAGGATTTGCCCGGATGCAAGATAAGAAAGAAATTCCTAAAACTATAGCAATTAACGCATTAGCTTACGTATCACTATTCCCTACGTCCGTATACTATGCTATAAAGGGATTTGTAAAGCCGATTTTTTTGGTTACTGGCGAAAAAGTAAAAAATAACTCTTCAAGAGTTATTGAGTTGTTGGGAGATATTGGTATGGGAATATTTCTCATTTTATCAGGAGGCTTCAGCCTCTTGGGCATAGTTTGCATATTTAGTGGGCTACTGTTTTGGTATTTCAATTAATTTTTGCCTTTAGCATGTAGTCTACTTAAGACTGTCCGACAAAGATTTCCTTTTCGGACAGTAAAATCATGGGTAGGGGATATATAAACAAACTAGTCAAATTTGAGGGGTAGGGTTTTCGGACACCGATTTCAGGATCCCATGAACCGTCGATCTCTTTATCCCAACAAGCTGAGAGATCTCCCTAATAGATTTCCCTGACTCTCTCAATTCAATAATTCTTGAGATATCTATCCCTCTCTTCTCCAGGATTTCAGGTCTCCCGATTTTCCTGTTCTCTTTTCTTGCTCTGGCCATGCCGTACCTTACCCTTTCAGATATCAGTTCCCTTTCAAACTCAGCAGCTGCTCCAAGGATGGCCAGCATGAAATCATTCATGGGGTCCTTCTTCTCAGAAATTTTTAATCACTGATCAATGGCCTCAAAGAACATTCCTTGGGATCTTATAAGGTTCAAATTCTCCAGGAGATTCTGCAATGATCTTCCAAATCTGTCAAGCCTCAAAACAAGGATCCCGTCCAGGTGGGCCAAATCACCCATGATTGATTTGAGGCCTGGACGATCTTTCTTTGCATCGGATGCAAAGTCCACATACTCCCTGAATTCCCAGTCTCTTACCTTGCAATACTCTCTAAGCCTGATAAGTTGGCTTTCAGGATTCTGCTCCTTGTCTTTGGTCGATACCCGGGCGTACAGGCCGACAATCATCCTTTTCCTATTTGCTTGGTGCTTAAATATTGTTCAGATGCCAATGTAACTGGCAATTTAGCCTTTCCAATTTACAAATATTCAAGGAACGTGTGATCCTTTTCCCAGCAACGGCTCATTTGAGCGGAGGATAATATAGTCCAATTATCAGCCATGTATTGAATCGGGAATGCGTTCCTACAAAAAAGTAGAGATCCTTTTTATGCATCTCGTGCAAATATTTGTCCCGAAACTTTTCAACCAAAATCTCTCTGATAGGATACTTACGTTTCCAGCTTCTCCAGGATTCCAACATTTCCCAGTCTTCACACATTATGTTGTGGCCCTTGCAATCAGGGTTTGAACAAAGGAAATGATATCGGAAATTATACTCAATATCTTCCAACTGTGTCCGGCTTTCTCCCTCAAGTGTCATCTGAATTTCCCTAATAATTTCGCTTTCCTGTTCATTGACATCCTCTTTTTCATCAATAGTCAAATCCATTATTTGTGCAGGCTTAATCAAACCCAGAGACGTATTGTCAAAATTGGCACGTTTCTCTAGGTCCTCCAGGGACTCAGATAGAACAGGAAGGACAATCCGATTCCTCTCATTCCACGACTTGTCATAACCAGTGCCAATACTATTCAGGATTTGTATAGTTTCATATCTGACATGATAACTTTCCTTTCTGTTCAAGTATTCCGATGCCTTCTCGCAATCAACAGAGATCCAGGAATATTTGGGGATGTTCTTCCCTCCCCTGAAGGTCTCAAATGGGATAGGGTACAATCTTATCATCTCACCTGACTCTGTAATGCCTGCCGTACAGACACAAGACCCATATTTCCTACTTCTCTCTGGATAAGCCTTCACCGTGAGGAATACGGTTTTCTTCTCATATGTCATAATTGAATAACCTCGAAGCCCCTTTCCGACAATTTCTCACCAAGGATTTTCCTATGACAATTTCTATAATCGGCTTCTAAACACATCATTGCCGTCGTTTTTTGCCTTGCCAAAACGTCTAGTAGGTCAAGGTAAGGTACGTTTGACTTTAACCATGTCGAATATTCACGAAAAAACTTCTCAGGGTCGTTATTTTCCTTGATTTCCACCCTTATTTCTTTGGGCGCTCCGAGTCTGGGCAGGTTGACATACCTTATTCCTGAAGCAGCAAGATTTTCACTTAGCCCTTTCATTGAAAAATCTTTGTTCCAGCTGAACGCATGGTTCCTCACATCAACCAATTCTGTAATCCTGTTATCATCAAGCAGTTCAATGAAATTTTCCCTTCTCTTCCCTTCGTACCCTACTGAGAAGATCTTGGGTTTATCAGCTTTATTCAGCATTACAGAACTCTCCTGCCTTTCAACGAGAATCCTGTCACCAGTTTTCCATCCGAGGTCAATTAAGTAATCCTTTGGCAGAGAAACCATGTAGGTCCCGCCTTGACGAATCAATGTGCGTTCATTTCTGATACTTCTATGGCCCATCAAAGCCCTTATAACCAAGCGTTATAAGAATATTTATATAGTTGAAATTGCACCAAGGCATTTAAACAGTAATCAAGAGAGAAGTACAGCCACTTTTAATGTCAATGTCCAGGTTTGCCCTCGAGGTCTCCCACTCAGATAACCTGAGGATCCTGACTTCAAATTTTTCTGAAGATCTTACAATGGCTCTCAAAATGCCTGTTAAGTTTATGTGAAGACTTAATGGTTTTTCTATGGTCCCTTATATACTGACATTTGAAAATCTGATTGTAGGTATATAAAGAGCGTTAAGTTTTGCCCTAAAAGTTAACTGCTTTAACTCGCTAAATTTATGGTTGAAGTCACCTCTTGAGCTCCGTTCGTTATTGCTGAGTTAGAAAATGCTGAGAAAAGGAGTTCTGATGAATTCATTCCTGTCAATGTTGTTGGATTATAAAGGGGCCCATTTAGTACCCAAGCGCCTCTTGAGCCAGTTATGATTATGTTAGTATTCACGTGGTTAAGATATAACCCTGTGGGAGAAGAACCGCCTCCAGGTCCGCCGGAAGTAGGTACGTTCTCCATGGCGTTGAATTCAATCCTATAAATGTTACTTGGGAGTAGACCAGAAAGTTCTGACATCCCAACATTTAAGGCTGAAGTTTGGTTGAATTTGATTCCGTTCGTGGTTTCATTCATGAATTCGTTGTAAACATAATAAGAATGAAAATCAATATTTGGTAACTGAAAATCGTTGAAGATTAAACTAGGGGTGTTTGGAGCACTGTCGTTTGGATCAGAATAATGAGGCTGCACGTATTTTGAAATATTGCCAACATTTGAAAGTGAAACATAAAATGCCCAAGAGTCAGCTGCGCCAATAGGACAGCCTATCCACGAAACGTAATAGAGATTGGTCTCATTTCCGAAATTGCTGTTTGAAATCTGGGTAAAAGAGCCCCAATTAAGATAAGTAGGTTGAGTAAAACCTTTCCCACCAGAAATAGGTAAAAAATGTGTCAAACTTAGAACGACGATTAATACTGCAGTAACTGATGCAATAAGTGCGAATATCCTTTGTTTCCTTTTTCGACTTGTTGCAGCGATAGCCAATTGGCGTCTCTCCTCCTCTCTTCTCTTGTTTGTCAACTCATCACCGTTATGAAAGGAATGGAAAGATCCACATTCTTCACGAATAGCGGGAATCCTAATACGCTCTTGTAAAGACCAAGGGTTACGTGCAAATAATACGACCCATCAGGGAGACTGTATATCAGAATTGGCCCTTTCATCTGCGCCGACAGTAAGTAAGATGGTCCAATATAGCTAGAATATGGTCCCCCATAAGTTGTTGAAATTAAGTGATACGGGGTTGTCACATTCTTCACTAAATAGTTATTGCTGCTCAAGCTGACATTTACAATTTTGAATTCTAAGGCTTCGTATGAATTCCCAGAGCTTTCATTTAAGAGAATTAGATTAACAACTGGAGCAGGCATAAACAAAGATACACTGCCATTTTGCAGTGATTTGTTGTAAATTGACCCGGGGTTCGGACCAAAGGCTGGAAGTAAAGCGAATTCGAAGTTTCCTATCCCGTTTACCGACACGTTGCTGAAGTATGATATTTCTATCCCGCTTAAGTTCTGAGGTGTGCCGTTTGATATAGCATTATCTCTTATAGTGAGATATTGCTTGTTAAGTGTTAGATTATTTAAGTTCATAGATTTCGGCAAAACAAAAAGTGAGGTACTTATTACCAAAACTGCAATAAGTACCGCTATGATGGATATAGGTATGCGTTTTCTCACGATCGATCTCCTCCTTTATTCCTTAACTCATTGGAGGTACATAAACCCCAGTAGTCAACCCTCCTGTACTGGTCAGGAACGTTGGGCAATCTATTGAACCCATCTCAAATTGTATGTAATCATTGTAGGTGTAGAGATCAAGATATGTCGACGGATTGTTGTAGAATGTATCCTGGTAAGTATAGTATCCAAACAGATGGTCAGCGCTTCCGTTCGTTGCATAAATGGGACAATACCATACTGCGAGACATACTCCTCCTACAGTACCGCTTTGATCGTATGATTGGTTGCTCGTTGAATACACATCGCCAGCTGTCTGAGCTTGGACAAACCAGGACGGGTTTGGAATCAGGCCATATGAAACCGAATTCAAGATCCCGACAATGTATGTAGAGAGGTCATCCATAAGTTGTTGATTGCTGCCTGCCTGATAGGCTGGTTGCACATATCCCCATTTAAGCGGGCCACCCGATTGAGTATATCCTGGGGCTGTAGTCTGCCCAACCGTTTGCTTTAGACACCAGACTCCTACCATCTGCGAAGTATACCAACCAGCGGCCGTTCCGAAGCAAAGAGTTTGAGTAGCTTGCCCAGTTTGGGAGGAGGGGATTGAATAAACCTTTTCGAATGTAGTTGTGTCCATAACAGCTGACATAGTGTAAGTAGCCACTAAGCTTCCTGAGCTATCGTAAACAGAAACATTCAAACTAGATGGTGCTGCTTGGAAAATTCCAAGTCCGACTGCCCCACCGTGACCGGTATAATCTGGATTCTCAACATATGCCTCATAATCAAAGTAACCCGTTGATTCATATGATGGAGGGTACCAAGTGTAACTATATGTGCCAGTCCCGTATATTGGGCACGAGTAAATATCAAAGTAATACCCTCCGGTATTTACGTCAAACATTAGTGTTGCAGAACTCGATCCTCCGAGAGACGTTACATCTGCGTGCAATGTGATTGGGAGTCCTTCCAATCCGTAGTTAACGCCATTGAGAGTTTCATTGGATGTGACTGAATCGCTCACAGTGGGGGTTGAATAACTTGTGCCTCCTCCGCCACCACATGATGGGCAAGGGGCGATTGACTGGGGAGTAATTGTGGGATCGACACTGTAAGTTTGGTTGTGAACCAAGCAAAGCGGTCCAAATGGAAGAATCAACCTACCATTCGAAGAACTGACTGAAAGGATTCCGTTTTTGAACAGACTAAGCTCGTTTTGCCAAGAAACATGCACTCCTTGTGTTCCCATCGAGTAATCAGATGATGGTATTAGATAGTCATTTGAACCAGTAAAACTGCTTAGATATGAATGCACTGTCGCCGGAGAATAACCTCCAAGTTCATAAGTTGGAATATTACTAAAGTCCATGCTGAAAACAACGGCATATGTTCCACTTGAGTGATTTATGTTTGTGATTGCGAGACTTGAGTCGATCTCATCATTTAGGAATGAGAATATCTCAGTAAGTTTGACATAAGAATTGTTCTGAATCAGAACCACTGAGTTTTGCCGTGTATTATCTATACGTATCAGTTTAAGATGAGATACACTTTCTTTAGTGACTGGGCTTCCATTCACATTGTCGACCACCCAAGTTACAGGATACAATTGGTTTCCGAAGCCCACATATACTTGGTTTCCAGTTATCAATACCACGTCATTCCCATAAGTGTATTCATGGGACTGATTTGCAGGAGCTGCCAGTGCAGTCCCAGAAAAAAGCATGAATATAGCGAATGGAAACGATGCAGAGATAGCTAATCTTCTATTCATGTTGATAAATAATTACGTCAATTTATTAATTTTTGTTCGCTCAAATGGCTAAAGTACGGGGCTGGTAAATAATACCAAATATTTGGAAAAATTATATATAATTAATCAAATGTCAAATAGTGACTAATTTTTGAGCAAGTTCATCCTTGTAACCTCAGAAAATATAGTTGGGGTCGCCTTTTTTCAAATTATTGCACTGACAACAATTAATTGGCACATTAAACGGAGAGGAAAAACTAACCATTTTGGCTATTTTTAACAATAAATATATTCTAACGTCGATTATTATTTCATTGATTCTCAAAAGAAATGAATAAATGAGGGCATCCCTGCTTTGAAGACGATACCTACATTTCTTATCTAACACTCTTTCCGGAAATAAGGTGCGAAATTTCGTCAATTTGGAAATTCTGAGATATATTTAATACCTGAACTCCCCCAATTTAACCCATAGGTATCATGTCCTTGAAAAGGTCAGCAATCCTTTCAACCTTCTTAGGAACTGCCGCAAAGTATTCGGTGCCGCTCTTTTCAATGATCCTCTCCATTTTTGACAGTTCGAAGATGACCTCGTTTACTGAGACCTTTCCCAGCAGATTGTGTTCCTTCAGTACCTTCAGTATCCTGAATCTTATTCTCAGAGCAAGGAAGACAATGAAGAAGAAACCTTTCACCTTATCATTGTCCCTGAGATATGTTTTGTCCGATTCGAGATCACCCTTCATGGTGTCGAATACCTGTTCAACTTCCTCCCTTGACTTATACTGTTCGTATATGTCTGAGTGATTCCGATCCAGGTCTGAGATGATTGCAAAAACCCCAAGGCGATGTTTTTTCTCATCAAAATACTCCATGTCCTTCTTTGAAGAGGCAACATCCCTCAGTATGGATGATTCCTCCTCCGCCCTCATCATGGGGTCCTGGAACATGTAGATGTATCCGATTCTGGAGGATTTTCTGGAAGCCTGTATGGGTCTTCCGTTGTACACGAAGGCTGAATCGAATCTCACCTTATCGGGAACAAGGGTGGAATTTCTTCTCAAAGGAACAAGATAGTGCATCTTCAGCTTTCTCAGATCCCTTATCACATCTTCAGAAAACAGCCCCCGATCCATGATGAGCCCAATATCACGATCCCTGAACCTGTCAATGAAATACCCAAGTGATTTGATGTCCTTTACCGATCCGTAGAACACGTCCACCGCAACAGGTATCCATGACTTCACGGAGAATGCCATTATTACAGTGACCTGGTTCTCATGTTCATGATCGGGGTTATAGTCCTTCTCCGCAAGCTTCAGGTTCTTGGAGTATGATATGATGGATGTCATATCGTAGAAGAGGAGACCGCCGGGGTCCATGATCTTTTTGAACATCTCGTACAGATCAGGGAAGTGCTTCCCAAGATATCCCAGAATCCTTGACAGATCATCAGGATCCAGATCGGTTTTCAATGTCCGGGATATGTAAAGCTTTTCATAGCGGGAAGAGACAAGCCTCAATGGCATTGGATCAATGGCCTTCACCATGGCCATTGCAGTGATCTGGTTCCGATAAGGATGTTTTTCCATTATGCTGTATATGTCCTGCATGAGATTCCAGCCAGTCTGGATTCTCCCTGAATCTCTGCAATTCAGCAGACCTCATTCCTGTTACAAGGAGAGAAGTGCAGATCCTTTTCATGTTAATGTCCAGGTTATCTCTCAAGGTCTCCCATTCGGATGGCCTGAGGATCCTGACTTCAAACTTTTCTGAAGGTCTTACAATGGCTCTCAAAATGGCTGTTAAGTTTATGTCAAGACTTAATGGTTTTTCTATGGCCTCTTATATACTGTCATTTGAAAAAAGAATGTGGGTATTTAAAAGGCGTTAAGTTTTAACCCTGAAAAGTTACCAAAAAAGGGACATTTGGAATCTTATGTTCCTCTAAATGAGCCTGTTGATGGTATCCACCGAATAATAGTATGGCCCAAAGCCCTGAAAGAATGATACAGTTACATTCGCTGAAAAATGTGTCGAATTGGTGACTGGTTCATTAGTTGACACCGAATGGTAAGCTGTTTGGTAGATAGTTCCATTTAAGAGAGAATGGATATTGTCTTGGACCGGAATTGATGTTTGATTGAGATAGGCGTGATTTATTGCTACATTGATCATAAGGTGACTTAAGGCACTATCATTGGAAACAACAAATGCATTGATTTCCACAAGGAATGGCGTATCACTGGACAGGTTGCCTCCGGGTGTAAAGAGTTGCAGGTAAAGTGTGAGATTTATCTTATTCATGGTTAAATTCATAGAAAAATGTGGTGTCCCCTTAACCAGGTAGTCCTGCTGGTTTCCCGGCCTCGTGACGGACAGATCTGTTGGGTGTGTTATGGCCTGTGAAATTGTAAATGCGGCAACCGAAATGACGGCAACTGCAATTACTGCAATACCTAAAGATATCTTCTTGTTCATCTCATGTACCACCTATGTTGTTTCACCCATATTTAATTATGGATTATTTGGAAGTTTTCAGCTCCCAGTTGAGTATCCTAAGAGTGAAGGACCCGGAGAAGAATATTCCCGACTCCATTATCACCAATAAAAGACTCTTGTGAACTGCCACCAAAGTGGTATAGTTTAAAGTGCTTCCAGCCCCATTTGATATGTTCGAGGGTTGAATAATTAATTTATATATGGTCCCGTCGGAGAGGGTTGAGTTGCGTGGAAAGTGGGAGCTAAAGCCTTCAGAGAAAGAATTGGTGAGGTTTATGTATGTATCATTTGCATTAGAAGAGTTTGCAAAGCGTATTACGTTCACAGAGAGTGTCGTCGAAATATTGTTTTTCAACTCGAAATTGCCCTGAATCCCTGAGTTGAATCCTCCTTTCCCAATTGAAACGTTCATTATCTTATTTATTTTTGAAGTCGAGGTTAATACCCAACTCATGCCAGTTGCAGAGGATAGTTGCTGGGAATTGATTATTAAAGGGGGCGGATCCAGCGATGTTGCAATCGAATAGAAGGATGCCCCAATAATGATACCCACAGAAAGCAAGACCAATGCTAAGTGAGTGGACTTCATTCAGCGACTCCCCTCCTGTTCTGAAATATAAATTGCCATGTACATATATATCTATCCCCCGATGATTTGAACGTTTACCCCTATTGTCAGAGTAGCTGAAATTCCATAGGTATGAAGCGTATAGTCATCGTTTGCGGTTCCAAAATCCATGTTGAAATAATTCGGTGTTCCGATGGAAGCTGGGCCAAATGTACCAAAAGAGCCTACCCATCCAGGTACCGTAATACCCCAGTAAATGCCCTAGAGTCTTAGGTTACCTGAAAAACTCTTCCTGGTAAGCCTTGAAGGCCTGTTTGAGTATCATTTGAGAGGGACCCAGTTCTTTGGCTTTTTCCTTTAGATAATGGGTGTTGCTTCTGAGTTTCGAAGGTCCCATTAAAAACCCCCCATAATTTGTGATATTCCGATTGGGGAAAGTTCAGTGTAAAAATCACGTATTCGGGCAGCCCCATCTGTTCTATGTCCGGATTCACATTGGAGTGGAAAAGTTGATCACTTTGCATCAGGAAATAGGCCCACATTTTTGCTGTAAGCCAACCATTACTGACGGAACTACTTTGCTGATTCAAGATCACCCTTCCACTTCCGATTGCCATAATTGGCCTCTCCCGATACTGCATGTTTGTACTTTATGCTGTAGTAACTGGAATCTTCTCTGATTGTCGATCTGCCCCACCAATTTATTTGATAATTTCCGCCCTGTATCTTAAGGTCTTCCTACTTTTCGTACCCACATTCGCCAGATACAGGCTGGGTAGAAAGACGACAAGCGCTAAACAGCC
>JAKAUD010000160.1 GCA_021827885.1 Thermoplasmata archaeon
CATCCGTAAAGTCAGATGGCTTAGCATGAAGGACAAAGTACCTTCGGCCGAAGGGAATTCAAGCCCATGGAGATTCCGCCAGCAACCTTTGAAGTGGGAAGCTCCCTGCGAAAGCTGGGAGAGGAGGTCACTGAGGCACCCTACATAATTCTTTGATTTTGGTTTTTACAATAATGTTCCAGGAAGATTGCTAATTCAAAAAGTTTAATCACTTTTCGAATCTTCAAGGTGTAATGATTTACATTGATGGCACAACCCTTGATATTGAAAAACTGAGACTTATAGCGGAATTTGGGGAAGAAGTCGGTATAACTGAGGAGACAGGAAGAAGAATAATGAAAACCCGTGATTCCCTCATGAACCTCATATCATCAGGGGCAAATATTTATGGCGTGAATACCGGTTTCGGGAGCCTCCTGAATGTGAGGATCAATCCCGATAAAATTGAGGATCTACAGAGAAATCTCATAAGAAGCCATTCAGCTGGCGTGGGCGAACCTCTGGATAAGAAACATGTCAGATCAATAATGGCAATTCGCGCCAATAGTTTGTGCAAGGGATTCTCAGGAATTTCTGTGGAGTTGATTGAGAAGATTCTGGAATTTCTGAATAATGACGTTTACCCCTATGTACCAAGATTTGGGTCGGTGGGAGCCAGCGGAGACCTTGCCCCCCTTGCACACATTGGCCTGTGCCTCATGGGCGAAGGCTATGTTTTGTCGGATCGGATGAGAATTGAAACCTCGGAATACCTGGCAAAGAAATCTATCGAGCCTTACCGATTCAAGTCAAAGGAAAGCATTTCATTCATTAATGGAACTGCTACGATAACAGGGATTCTGTCACTGGAGACGGGGAGGGCTATTGACCTGTTGAAATTGTCATTGGGTTCGGCTTCAATGAGCTTTGAATCTATGAAAGGCACGAGAAAAGCGTTTGAAAGCTGGGCAGTAGGTGCGAGACCACATCAGGGCCAGATCGAGATTGCCAGGAATATGGGCAAGATTCTTGCAGATAGTGCCATATGCGAGCTATCTGAAAAGACAAAGGTTCAGGATGCCTACAGCCTGAGATGCATACCACAGGTATATGGTGCAGTATTTGACACAATCAGGTATGTGAAATCAATTATTGAGGTGGAGATGAATTCCGCCACTGACAACCCTCTTGTGAACGATGAAGAGTTTGTTTCTGCCGGAAATTTCCATGGGGAGCCGGTAGCATTTGCAAGTGACTTCCTGGCCATAGCCCTGTGTGATCTTGGAAACATGATTGAGAGGAGAATTGCGAGAATTACTGATGAGAAATTAAGTGGCCTTCCCCCATTCCTTGTAAAAGACAGTGGCCTTAATTCAGGCTACATGATTGCACAGTATACAGCCGCTGCCCTTTGCAACAGGAATAAAACTCTCGCCAACCCATCCTCAACCGATACAATACCTACATGTGCAAACCAGGAGGATCATGTGAGTATGGGAGCGAATTCTGCCATAAAACTCGCTGAACTTATTGACAATCTGCAGGAGATAATTTCAATTGAATATGTTCTTTCCTCGCAAGCTCTGGATCTTCTTGAAGAGGTGCCATGCTCCTTCAATGAGTCGTTAAGAACGGCGATCCGGGAAACCATTGACCACCTGCACGAAGACCGTCCAATATTCCGTGATATTGAAAAAATGTCAGAGATGATGAAATCCGAAAGATTCAGGGATATTATTTCCCTGATAAATTTGGATATCTAGAAATTATCTCAGTTCCTTTTTCAATACTTTCCCTACAACACTCCGAGGAAGCGATTCCCTGAATTCTATTACTCTTGGTACCTTGTAAACTGCAAGATGGGTAGTGCAATAGCGCATTATTTCATCGTTCGTAAGTGTCTCTCCCTTTTTGATGACTATTACTGCCTTTACCGTTTCTCCCCTGTGGACATCCTTGATTCCCACGACTGCAACATCCTCAATCTTTGGATGCCGATATAGAACTTCTTCCACTTCCCTTGGGTATATATTATACCCTCCAGCTATGATCAGGTCTTTTTTCCTGTCTACTATGTGGATATAACCCTCTTGATCAATCATTCCAAGATCACCGGTGAACAGCCATCCATCCCTAATGGTATCTTGCGTCTCCTCAACGTTATTCAGGTAGCCCAGCATTACCTGCGGACCCTTTGCAATAATCTCGCCTATTTCACCTATTGGCAATTCCTTGATTCCTTTCTCTTCATCTACGATCTTGACTACAGTGTTTGGAACAGGGAAACCCACCGAACCAGCTTTTCTTTTCTCCAATTCTACTGGTGTTGCACAAACTACCGGAGAAGCCTCGGTAAGCCCATAACCTTCCAGAAGTGATGCTCCGGATCTGACTTCAAACTCCTTCTGAATCTCCAGTGGAAGCGGAGCGGCTCCAGACAGGAGAAGTTCAAGTGATTGTATATTATATTTTGAGCTTTTCTTGAATCGTATGAGCGAGTGGTACATTGTTGGAATGCCTGGAAATATAAGGGATTTTGCCTTCTGAATTGTTTTCAACACGTTTTTTGTGTCCCTTGGATCGGGGACAATAACCATTTTTGCCTTTACGTAACAGGGCATCAGCATTGCTGTCATCATTCCATAGACATGGAAGAACGGTATTGCCGAAAGGAATGTTCTATTCTCCCTCATATCCTTTGGAAGCCATTCCGTCAGTTGGTAAACGTTAGAGACAAGGTTCTGGTGCGATAGCAATGCACCTTTAGGAGTACCGGTTGTTCCACCTGTGTATTGAATGAGTGCCGGCATTTTCATCGGATCGATCTTTGCCTCTGCTGTGTGCCTTGATGAAGATGATTTTGGGGAGAATGAAAATATGTAGTCTCTCTTTGGAATTTTTACCTTATTTTTGCCCTTGGAAAGGGAATACAATGATGCAAGCAACCCGGGAAGGTAGTCCTGAATCTTTGTTACAATAATCTTGTTTATTGTAGCCGGGTATAGCTGCTCAATTTTTGGGTAAAAATCATCCAGGATGATAACGGTGGAAGTTGTTGAATCGGTAAACTCATCCCTCAATTCAAATGTGGTGTAAAGGGGATTTGCCTGTACAACTATGGCTCCTATTTTTACTATGGCAAAGAACAGTATGACGAATTGAGGGGAATTTGGAAGCATAAGGCCAACACGATCATAAGGTTTTATTCCTATATCGGTGAGATAGTCTGCGGCCCTGTCAGCAGCAGCCTTCAAATCAGCATATGATGTTTTCTTTCCATAAAAGTCCATTGCAATATTTCCCGGTGCGGATTTAGCAGCCTCTTCTAAAAGAGAATAAACAGTTCTTTCAGGGATCTTGAATTTCCTTCTTGTTCCAGCTGGATAATTTTTCTCCCAGAGTGCCTCAATTGATTTCGTGATTTCAGATTCTTCTTCCAAATTAACATCAACTCCATGTGATAGAATATCATTCCATCCATAATTTTATACTTAAAAATCTTTTGCCCTGAAAATATTTCATGCTTGGAATTGCTCTAAACGTTTCATCAATGATTGACAAGGGGCATCCATTTATTTTCAATGACCCTATCTCAGGAGCCACCTTTGAACCCTAACCGGATTGCAGGTTTCATCTCAAGGTATATATCTCTAATTATTCTTTGGCATTGAATGCCGGAAATTAACAAAGATAATAAAAAAATCGTGAAAGTAGAGTCGGGACATAGAATTTCAGAATACGTGAAGTCAAATGAGTACATAGCGGCAATTGTTGATGGAACCCTGCATGATCTTTCAGACGTGCTTGAATCAGGAAGAGATGCTGTCCTTATACATGTTGATAGCGAGGAAGGAATGAGAATCTTGAGGCATTCAGCTGCCCATCTGCTGGCACAAGCAGTAACTGAGATATTCCCGGATGCCCTTCCTAACGCCGGACCAGCCACCGATGATGGTTTCTACTACGATTTCAGGATGCAGCCGATAGGCATGGAAGATCTCAGTAAAGTTGAGGAAAGAATGAGGGAAATTTCCTCAAAAAAGTTAAAAATAGAAAAGCGGGAGTTGAATAAGAGAGAACTTCTGGAATTATTCAAGAACAATAAATACAAGATTGATAGGATAATGGAAAATGTGAAGGACGGGACATCTTCAACGGTATATTCGCAGGGAGAATATGTGGACTTTTGCAGAGGCCCTCATGTGCCGGAGACTTCCTATATCAAGGCATTCAAACTTCTCTCTATTGCCAGCACCAATTACCGGGGAGACGTGAAACTTGAGAGCATGGTCAGGATATATGGAACGGCCTTCCCCGATGAAAAATCGCTGAAACTATACATAAAGAACAGGGAGGAGGCTGCAAAGAGGGACCACAGGAAGATAGGCGCAGAAATGGATCTCTTTGTTTTCAATCCCGACAGGGCTCCAGGCCTTCCGCTATACACATCCAACGGAGCTTTCATCAGGAACCAGTTGATAGACTTCATGAGGAACCTCAATAGAGAGAATGGCTGGATGGAGGTTTGTACTCCACACCTCTTCAGGGACACAATGTGGAAGCAATCCGGCCACTATGCAAAATACAAGGATGACATGTTTCTATTCACACTTGCAGATGGTGATGAATATGCACTCAAGCCTATGAACTGCCCGGGGCACATAACTATTTTTGAGAACAGTCCCCACAGCTACAGGGATATGCCAGTGAAAATGAGTGAATTTGGCACTGTTTACAGATATGAAAAGTCCGGAGAGGTGGGAGGGCTGAGCAGACCAAGAACCTTCACGATAGATGATGGCCACGCATTTTTGAGACCTGACCAGATAAAGGAGGAGATTGGACTTACGCTGGACATGATTATGAAAAGCATGGGAATCATGCTCAGTGGATGGCCAATATCATTTGACCTGAGCCTTATGGACAAGAACCATCCGGAGAGTTATCTCCTGCAGTATAAGTGCAGAAAGTGTACCCATATAATAGAACCTGTCAGGAAATCCGCTAATGCATCAGATATACAATGCCCGGAGTGCGGGTCTGTGGATCTTGAACCTGATTTTTCCGTGTGGGATTCCGCCACAGACCAACTCAGGAGCGCACTTGTCTCCAGAAACATCGCCTTCAAGGAATTTGAAGGTGAAGCTGCCTTTTACGGCCCTAAGATTGATGTGCACGTTAAAGACGCCTTTGGAAGGTCATGGCAGCTTTCCACTCTGCAGCTTGACTTCAACATGCCGAGAAGCTTTGGCCTGTATTTCATAAACAGCGAGAGCAAGCATGAGACACCAATAATGCTGCACAGGGCAATCTTTGGTTCGATTGAGCGGCTCATCGTGATACTCCTTGAAAGTTATTTTGGAAAGCTGCCAACATGGCTATCGCCATTGCAGGTATATTTAATACCGGTAAGCGAGGCCTATGCAGATTATGCCTCCGAGATTGAGAAGATGCTAAAGAGCAGGGGAATAATGTGTATCCTTGATTTGAGTTCTGAAACAGTAGGAAAGAAGATAAAGCTAATCAGGACAAAAAGGCCGTCTTACATATGTGTTGTTGGGGAGAATGAACGAAACAATAATACGATCACTGTGAGAAACAGGAAAGACTCCCAGGTAACGCTGGCCGTGGATGAATTTATAAATAAATTGACAAAAGAGATAAATGAAAGAAGGATAGAACAGTCCTTCTAGTTACTTTTTGGCTTCCTTTCTTCTTCTAATTTCTTCTGTTAATGCCGGCACAGCCTTATAGAGATCATCATTTATGATGTAGTCAGAATACTGGTTTATTTCAGCGTTCGGATCAGTATTTATGGAAATGATGTTCTTGCTCAGCTTCATTCCCATGATGTGCTGGATCTTTCCTGAAATGCCTGCTGCGATATATAGATCGGGACGAACGGATTGCCCTGTCTGCCCAACCTGGTGGTCCCTTTCAATCCAGCCAAGATCAACGGTTGGCCTTGAAGCGCCTACGACACCGCCTATCTCATTGGCCAGAGATTCAAGAACCGCAAAACCCTGTGGCTTTGATAATCCAAGGCCACCGCTCACGACAATCTTGGCGGCGGTAAGATCAAGAGACTTTTTCGGTATGAACTCGATAATCTCCTTTCCCATCATTTCCTCTGGTATCTGCATTTTACGTATGTCCTTCTGAAACGTTCTTCCTTCCTCTTTTTCAGGTATCTTGAATATTCCCGGCCTTGCTGTAGCCATCTGGGGCCTGTGCCTCCTGCAGAGAATTTCGGCAAGCGTGCTTTCCCCATAAGTTGGCCTCTTTGCAAGGAGAATCCTTCCGTTGAGGTCAATATCAAGTTCGGTGCAATCTGCTGTGACTCCTGCTTTTGATTTGACTGCAACCCTGGATGCAAGGTCCCTTCCATTCCTGGTTGCGGGAATCAGGAGAATATTAGGTTTGAATTCGTTTATGAATTCACCAATAATGTGAGAATAAGGCATGGTCCTGAACTCTTTCAGGTCTTTTCCTTCGGCACCGAGCACAATGTCGCAACCGTATGAACCGGCTTCATCTGCCAGTTTTTCCAGATTGTCACCGATGATGATTCCGACCAATTTCTCATTGGCCTTCCTCGCAATATTCAATCCCGCCCCAATCATTTCTAATCCGGGCCTGGAAAGTTCTCCGTTTCTCAATTCTATAAATACGAATACGTTCTTGAAATCCTCAAGATTTTCTGGTGGAACTGCATTTATTAAACCTACCATTTTATCTCCTCATATACTGATAATCTTCTTTTCGATAAGCTCGTCGACAAGTTTTGGAATCTCTTCCAACTTGAATTTCTTGCCTTCCCTCTTCTTTTCATCAATAGCCTTCATGGATTTGACCACCGTAGGTGAACCTTTAAGCCCGACCCATTCCGGTGGCATTCCCAGGTCAGCAAGTGTCATTGTCTTAATACCTTTCTTCGTTGCATCGATTTTCATTCTTAGGGTTGCCCTTCTCGGGTCGTTTGCGTTGGTCAGGACTGTTATCAGGGTCGGAGGTTTCATCTTGACTACTTCGGTGCCATCCTCTAGTTCCCTCTTCGCATAAACGAATCCATTGTCATACCAGGATTCACTTGTGTATGATGCCTGGTCGGTTCCAAGGAATTCTGCTACACCGGGACCGACATGCCCTGTGCTTGAATCGGTTGACTCTTCACCTGCAAATATTATGTCATATTTCCCAAGCTTCTTGATGCATGCCGCAAGAGTCAAACCAGTAGGATAAGTATCCGCGCCGGCAAATGCCCTGTCACTAACAAGAACAGCATCATCTACGCCCCTTGACATGCAATCAATCAGGGCTGATTCTGCAAATGGCGGCCCCATTGTTATAACTGTAATATGTGCCCCCACCTTGTCCTTTATCCGAAGTGCAGCCTCAATGGCGTTCTCATCTGCAGGGTTGATTACGTTCCTTGCCGCGCTCCTGTTAAGGGTAAATGTAACTGGGTCTATGACAACTTCCTGGCTGTCAGGAACCTGCTTTATCATAACTACTATTTCAAGAACCATTTAATCACCCGTACTTATATTTGACACCGTGGCCACCCTTCGTGTTTGTCCATGCTACACTTCCGTGTGAACAGGCAACGTCACATGTACCACATTCTACGCAATCCTCATACTTGAAATTCAATTTTTCTTCTATGAGGGAATAACATTTTGCAGGACATGCAAATGTGCAGAAATGATCAGGGCATGTTTCGCAAATGCTTGGGTTTATCGTTATATGTTCGTAAGATTTATCGGTTTTATAGTTCAATAATGATAGCCTGTCCTCTATTTTCATTTACATCCTCCTCAACATTCTATACATATTGATAATCATGTCTTTTCTTGGAACTTCTGAGCTCCCAATTGATCGGATCAGATTGTTGTAAAGGTGCTTCTTAGGCTGCCCGTTTTCAGAAAACAATGATAGGAACAACTCTTCACTGATATTTGGAATCCCACGGTGAATCATGTCGCTCCATGTCACGTCCTCTATCCCTTTGAAATTCATTAAATCCTGAAGAACAAATGACGATTTCAGCCTCTCTTCGTAGCTTGACAGGGAACCCTTGCTGAAATTTGACTTAATTTTTGCCTTCATTGCACTTTCTGCAGCCGCAATGCCAGAAGCAATTGCATAATTCATCCCCTGTAATACCATGCCATTGCTGAAAGAAAAGCCCGCACCATCTCCCACAATCATGTAACCGTTTCCATAAAGTTGTGGAACAGATTTAATCCCGCCTTCCTGAACCATGTGGGCGCTGTATTCGTCAACCCTGCCTCCTTCAATAAGTGGAGCAATATATGGATGTTCCTTGAACTGCTCAATAAGATCAAAGGATCTGGTGTTGTTGTTTTCCCTCATTTCCTTCATTGAGATCACCAGTCCGAGCGAAATGCTTTCCTTGTTGGTGTAAATGAAACCGCCGGCTTTCACCCCTCCATCAAGGAAACCAAGCACATATTCGGATGCAAAGCCCATCTTGGGCGACGTTAAATTGAATCTTTCTGTTATGGTCTTTTCCGGCAATTTAATGATCTCCTTGACACCTATTGCGACATCCCTGTCAACAAGTTTCTCCCTGATCCCAGAATTGATTGCAACTCTTGGATTTGCCCCTTCCGCCAATATAACGACATCGGATGTAATCACATCTCCGTCCTGTTCAACTCCTATTACCTGATCAGCCTTGAAAGCAAGCTTGTCAACGGTAATTCCTGCAGCCACCATTGCTCCTGAATCTTTGGCTTTCTTAGCAAGCCACTGGTCAAGCTTTGTCCTGAGAACGGTATAACCGCTTCTTCTTTCCTGCAACTTTCTGGACCTGAAATCAATTGATATCTTTGAATCCTTTGTGAGAAATGATACTCCCTTTGCCTCAACATACCTCTCCATTGGAGCTGTTTTCTCCCAGTCTGGAATTACTGATCCCATGGAATCTCCCCACAGGACACCCCCGGAAACATTTTTGCTGCCTGGAGGATCTCCTCTTTCCACCAGGAGGACACTGGATCCTGAGGTTGCCAGTTTTATTGCTGCTGATGCTCCTGCGGGACCTGCTCCTACTACAATAACATCAAATTCACTCATTTAGTTGGGATATATGTCTTGATTTAATAACAGTTTTCCCGAACAAGAAAAGTGAAGTTCGTGCTTAATGTATGAATAATTCTTGATATATACTGTCTCTGCAAATCCCTGATCGCCATGAAAATTTTTGTCTACAATTTGAAGTGGAAATCCTTTCTCCCTGAATGCGATATGCATCAGCAATCATTGTATTGAAGGAAAATCCAGTAATAATTCTCAATTCTTGGATAGTCGTGGATGAAATCAATGTGAATTCTGGAACCCTTTCCAAAAACCTTAATCTATAAAATGAATGCCCAATAATGAAACTGACTGAAAATTGGTTTTCTGAAAGGTATTCAGATAATCTGCAGCTATCGTTCAGGGTTAAGGATCAACTTTTGTCCCTTAAGACTGATTTCCAGAGAATAGATGTCTTTGACACCTATGATTTTGGAAAACTTCTTTCCATTGATGGGACAGTACAACTTACTGAAAAAGATGAATTTGTTTATCATGAGATGATTTCCCGGGTCCCATACAACATGATGAAGAGGAAGCCGGAAACAGTATTGATAATAGGAGGTGGAGACGGGGGTGCGGCTGGAGAATTTATCAAGCTTGGAGTTAAGAAGATAGTGAATGTGGAAATTGATGGACAGGTAGTTGAGGTAAGCAGAAAATTCTTCCCGGAACTTTATTCTTCATTTTCAAATCCATCGGTAGAACTTCTCATAGACGATGGCATCAAATTCATGAAGAAAAACAAGGGCACGTTTGACCTTATAGTTGTTGATTCCACGGATCCGGTAGGTCCTGCTGAGGGACTATTCAACATTGACTTCTACAAGGATGCTAAGGGCGCATTGAAAGATGATGGCCTTATAGTCACGCAGTCCGGTTCCCCGTTCTATCAGCCAAAAGGGTTAAGCCTTGCAGCCTCAGGCATGAAAAGTGTATTCAAGAATATTAAGGTCTATACCGCTTTCATTCCTACTTACCCCAGTGGATTCTGGAGCTTTACGATGGGCTCCGATGCCGAAATAAAGCCCTACTTCCATAATGTGTCCCCAGGCAAATACTTCAATAAAGGAATATTAGATGGTGCTTCATTGCTACCTGAGTTCGTGAAGGAACTTATCTAACTTTCCACTTTTCCTTCGCCTCGGCAAGTATTGACTCGTATCTGGAGCCGTGTTTCCTGGCTATTTTTTCCAATGCCTTGATGTTTTTCATAAACGTTTGCTTACTTTCAGACGCTGTCATGGTAATGAATTTTCGGTCTTCCTTTATCCATACATAGGTATAATAGGCAAAAATCAGAATTAGTACCAGTGAGATTACAAAAATCCAGTAGTTCCAGTAGCCGAGGTAATTGAAGGTAAACGAATTTTCCGTGAGGCCAGAATAGTGGAACAGCAAGTCGTTTGCAGACGTTATCCATATTATAATAGATGCAATAAGAACTCCAAAATATACAATCAGTGTAAAATTCTTAATATTCTGATACATGATTTCAAGTCATACTCTATGATTATTTAAATTTCATCTCGTTTGGCTTCACTGCCGGAATCTTTTAGGTATTTGATAAAACTTCTTATTGCCTTTCCTCTCTGCGAAATCTCATTCTTCCGGCTGATCGGAATCAGGGATACTGTTTCATTGAACCCTTCAGGGATAAATATTGGATCATATCCAAAATTCCTTCCCTCAAAAATGGATGTTGCAATTGTACCGTTGGTTTCCCCTCGGAATTGGTGCAATCGCGCTCCATTCCAATAAGTAACCACGGTCACGAATGATGCTTCGCGGTTTCTTCCCTCCATGAGTTTCAATATTCCCTCGTTCCCAATGGTTTTCTGGACGTATGAAGAGTATGGACCGGGAAAGCCCTGCAGATCCTTTATTATTATTCCAGAATCCTCAATGAAGAAATTTTCTCCTATGCTTTTTATCAGCTTATTTGCAGAATCAAGAGAGATTTTATCAATTGATTCTTCCTGAATCTCCTCATATTTCATGTTTATCCATTGTATCTCAATCCCTGCGTTTTCCATCATTGACTTTATCTCTTCGTACTTGTGCTTATTGCTTGATATGAATCGAATCATGAATACCGCTTTCTCCTTTCCATATCCTCCAGAACCGCCTTGACTTTCTCCCATTCCCTGAAGTTGGCAGAATAAGAACCGATGAATGTGCTAAATAGTTTCTCTCCTGCAGAACCATTACCATGAAGAAAATCCTGGATCATTTTAAGATCTGTCGCAAATTCCTCAATTCCAGGTGACAGTGAACCCATGCTGGGATCAATGAGATAAATATCATCTCCTGAAATTATTATGTTATTCATGTTAACATCGCCATGAGATATGCCGGCAGTATGCATTCTGGCAATAGTAACTCCCAATTCCTGCATATAATATTCCTGTTTGCCCCCTCTCATCATTATGTCACCCAAAAGATTTCCATCAATTTTCTCCATTTTGATTTCGTTTGGATGGATAAAATCAAACACCATTGGAAAGCTAAGCCCACTTTCTATTCCCCTTGAAAGTATCCTCAGTTCCCGGCCTGTCCTTTCCCTTAAAATGCTTTCATCAAGAATTTTATTCCTATAATTTTTTGGAACTCTTTTTTTAATTATGGAAGGCATATTGAGGAATCTATCCTCCTTAATGATTGATTCTGCTCCTTTTCCCCATTGTGCAGATTTCATTTCAGAGGTTATCCATGGTGCCGTGGCTTCATCAATCCTGAATCTCTGGTCAACCACTGTTTCCTCAAGATTTTGCCTTATGCCATTTTGAAACATCAGAAGAGCTGCCTGTGCAATCATGCTTCCGTTATCCATGCAGTATTCCAGGGGCGTCTCAAAAACCTTGCAATCTGCTTCATGTGACATTATAGATATCATCTCCCTTAACCGCATGTTTCTTGCCACGCCGCCGGTTAACAGTATTTCCTTTTTTCCAGTGGTATAAATCCCCCTTTCAAGCGTTTCGCAGAGCATGGAGAATGCCGTTTCCTGAATGCTGAAGCAAATGTCCTCGATCCTGTTCCCCTTTTTTTTAAGTGAAAGGGCTGCAGTCAAGATTCCGGAAAAAGAAGTATCCATGCCCTTCACTGAATATGGAAGTTTCAGGAGTTCCTTACCGTTCCTGGCATAATCCTCAATCGCTGGGCCACCGGGAAAAGGTACCCCTATCTCCCTTGCAAATTTATCAAGCATATTGCCGATCCCAATATCCAGCGTTTCACCAATAACGTGGTAAATGCCGTTGAACCCTGCAATAATCTGGGTGTTTCCTCCTGAAACATATAAGACAATCGGATCGGATGAACCCGTGGTTCTCTTCCCTATTTCTATGTGTCCCATAGGGTGATTCACCCCAAGCAATGGAATGTTATTCTTTATTGCCAGGGATCTTGCACCCACCGCTGCAATTTTGAGGCATGGACCTAATCCTGGTCCTTTTGAAAACCCTATTAGATCGATGTCCCTGATGCTTAAACCTGATTTCAAAAGGGATTCCCTTACAACCTCTGTTATATTTTCGAAGTGATGATTGGCTGCTTCCCTTGGATGAATCCCTCCATCTTTGGGCTGGTATGTCCTTGAACTTGTGAAATATATCTCCTTTTCATCGATAACGCCAGCACTTATTGTGTGTGCCGTTCCTTCGATCCCAAGAACCCTCAATTCAATGACCCCGCTAATTCAATAGATATAGTATTTTGATAATTAATGTATCATTGAAATTGCAATAAAAGATTGGTTCAACTCAACATATCCAATATCGCTATTAGCAGTCTTGTTCTATGGATTTGTTGAATTGATGGTGGGTTTCATTTGTGGCACATTATACCCCCATACCTGCCACCATGATGAATCAATGGAATATGTCTGTGAAGTGAAATGCATGATTCCCAGTGTTACTGTTATTGTAAATGTAATGTTTTGATAGAATGTGTAGTTGCCGGGATTGATTAAGCTCGGATAATCTGGCACCATTTTACCATTTATTTTATTTGTGGTTTTACCGAACACGCTAAAGTAATATCCAGGACGATAATCATTACTAAAACCTTCAACGAGATGAGCATAGCCTCCAAAATTGTCTCCTGAATAAGCTGACATATTCTTAAGTAATGGTTTGTTAATTGAAAGGGAATAGTTTGTCACGGTTATTACCAAATTGCTGTATGGGTATTTCATGAATTCTGAATGTATCCACATGTTTGAATACGCAAAACCAAAAGCAATACTGGACAGATTAAACCAGGATAGATTGACGTAATGTGTTGAAGGACAGGGGATAATGTAAGTCATAAGATTAACGTTATTTCCCTTGTAACTGAAGTTGCTTGAATTGAGGCAGGCGAATCTCCCCTCCTCAATACATCTATTAAAGTTTGTATAATTAACATAACCCTTAGCAAAAACCTGATTTATCCCTTGCGGCTCTGTAACATTTTCATAATAGACAAATGATGAAAACACCATTATTATGATGATTCCAATTGCAAAGATTTTCATTACTCTTTTATTCATTCTTACCCCTTCAACGGAATGTATAATGGCAACGATGCTGCTGCAGTGTATGACATAACGGAATATTTGTAGTATTCATTTCCTTGTCCATCATATTTAATTTATCAATTTTATCCAGAAATATAGGAGATTATCCTAGATCTCTTATTCCAGTATTGTATTCCCAAACCTGCCACCATGACTCGTCAAGATGGTATGGTTGGGAAGTGAAGTGAAATATTCCTATTGACAGCGTGATTGTGAATGTAATATTTTCATAGAATGTGAAGTTGCCCTGATTGACTGCCTTGTACACTGAAACGATGGCACCAGTGAGACTACCAACCCCACTTCCGTATAGGTATAGATCATACATTGAGATATGAGTTCCATCTCTTATTGAATATTGACCGTATGGGCCAAAGCTGTCATTCTTATTGGTTCCGTTCTTATACAGTGGATGGTTGATCGATACTGAAGTGTTCTGAATTGTGACCACTGGATTGCTGTATGGGGAATGAATTGATGAATAATTCGAAAGAAAAAGACAACTTTGGAAGGCACAATATCCAACATCTACTCCTGAGCGATTAGACCATGATATATTTAGGTAATGGCAAGAAAATCCGGGCGCCATATGATATACAAGTGAAATCCTGTTTCCGAAATAAGTGTAGTTCAAGCTTTTTTGTATGTAAAACGACATTGATGAAGTATTGGGATTGGAAATATGGTAACTCAAATGAGATATACCCTTAGGTTCCGTTGCATTCTCGTATAATGTTATGGATGCAAGTGCTATGATGACAATGATTACGATTGCTCCGATCTTTTTTATTTTACTATTTATTTTTATCACCCTTCAATTGACACATAAAT
>JAKAUD010000222.1 GCA_021827885.1 Thermoplasmata archaeon
TCCAAACTGTGTGTAGAAATAAACAGCTGAATTTTCAATTTTCGAGATAATGCAATAAGATACTTTGTCAGCTCCTGGATATAACCTGGATGCATGTGAACTTCTGGTTCTTCAATTAGGAAAACACAATCTTTCTGGTATCTCTGAATTGATGCGATAATTGAAAGAAGGCTTTTGAATCCATCACCCATGCTGTCAATTGGAACTTCTACCATCTCATCTCCTATTTTCAGTACTATGGATGAAAAACCGAATCGAATGAGATTGTGAATTAAACCCTCATCTATTATGATATCCTCTATAGTTTTGGCAAGAGTTTCCTTTGCTTCAGTGGATGTTTTGAGCTGTTCTAAGTTATCAAGGGGATCGCGAAGAAAGTGAACATCAATGTTTTTGATTTGATCCTCATCCCTCATCCTCCCCCTTTCCGTATAACGGTTTCGACTTGCAAATCTATCTCTATCTACCATGACCGACTGAACAAGCCTTTTCAATTGAAAATCTTCACTATTGGACTCAAGTACCTTGGAGAATTGGAGTTGCAATTTCCACAGTTCTTTTAAGTAATTCCTTCCTTTCATCAGTGTCTTCAGGTCGTTCACATCAAAAAACAGTGAATCTTTCAAAAAAATCCGATCGTATTTACCGGCCATTAGATCCTGCTGGAGAATGGCTTCTACGGACTGCAAAGCAATATCAACTCTTTCAGATAAATCCGATGGTATTTTCTTTACATCTCTCTTTGCGCTTAGATGTCGGAACTCATCATCGCGATTTATGACCCAATCCTTTAATTCCCTTAAGATTTCGCTCACTAACTCATCAGGCGAGGCATAATCTAAATTAACCTTTACATCTCTGTTCGGTCCTTCGTTTATTTTCAGCGTAATCTCTGCATGAGTTTTTCCATAGTTAATGATAGATGAGGGCTGATTCAGATACTTATCTGTAAATCCTGGAATTAAGGCTATTGCAATAGCTTCAAGAAATGATGTTTTGCCAGTATTATTTCTACCTACTAGGATATTTATCATCCTTGGTTCAATGTTAACCGATTCAAGGATCTTTACATTTTGAATCTTAACGCTTTGAATTTTCATCTGTTAACAATAATGAAGACTATGCTCTGTTTTAACTTTTCTCATATTCGGCATTGCCACATCTTTCTTGATTATCACACAGGAAAAGGTTTTGATATGGCAAGATAATCTAACACTGGTGTCCATGAGGAATAAATGAAGATAGAACTCCTCGCTGAAACCTCGACAGTTTTCTCCTTAAATATCGGAAAATAACGGATCGTATGTTCTTCGTCTTATTTCACTCAAGTTACTGTCAAGATATTTTTCCAGATACTTTCCTGGTCCATGATGGTGGCTCACTGCGCAACCCTTCTTCACAAATTCATCAATGATGGCATCCCTAGTATTTTCAAGAAGCTGCATCTGGTTTTCTTTTCTCCAGATTACAAACGTGAAATATATGCATGCTCCGGTTGTATAAATATGGGAAATATGTGACATTATTATTCCATGTGCTTGCTCCTGCTGCATTTCATCTGAGAATCTTTGCCTCACGGCTGTATGGACGCTGTAAAGATTGCTCCACGTTGTGGACGTTTCAAGCGTGTCAGGAATCAACACATTCTTCCATAGAATATTTCCGAGAACCGGCCTCGTGTACCTTCCTTTGTGCCATTTTTTTGCAGGATATTTTCCTCCGTAGACTGCCCTTCTTGGAACTTCTGGCATCTCTGCGTTATTGTTGGAAACTATGAGGATGGAACCATGCCTCACCCCCCTGGCTCTGAGGTAGTTTTCGTATATTTTTTTCAACGGCGATCCAAATTCTCCATCGAGGGCCACCAACGTTTCAACTTCATCTGAAAGCCTCATTATGCTTGAATAAAACTTCATCTTTGACAGGCTTTTTATGCCTTCTTCATAGTTTCTAAAGAAATAAGTGCCGTAGAAAGTCCTTGCCGGTTTCCTGTACCGCTTGAATGCAATATCCGTTATGAACCCTGTTTTCCCCTCGGCTCCTATTGCGATTGCATTGAGATCCAGACCCTCGGAGTTCCTGGGAACAAATTCTTCCCTGAAATATCCATCTGAACCTATCATCCTGATGCCAATTATCAGGTTCTCTATTCCACCATACTGGTTGGATTCCTGTCCTATTGCTTTCGTTGCCACCCAACCTCCAAGAGTGGAATGCTCAAATGATTCCGGAAAATTTCCAATTGTTAATCCGTTCTCATTCAGTATTGTTTCTGCCTCTTTCCCGGTATACCCTGAGCCGAGGATAACATAGTTTTCCCTAAAATCAACCCGCCTGAAATTTCTGGTGCTGACGGCTATCCTGATCTTGCCCCTTGATGGAGCAAGTGCCCCAGTGACGCATGTCGCACCACCCACCGGTACAAGTTGGTATTTCTTCGGATCAAGCCCCCTGATCAGGTTCTCGATTGTGGCATAATCAGGATAAACAACAGCCTCCACCGGATCTGTTGGTCTGCCGAGCATGGCTGCAAGGATTTCTATGGATGATTTTCCATAGGAACATGATATTCTGTCTTCGTCATCAAAACTGATCTGGTTTTCAGGCAAAATACCACGCAAGAGTTTTATCAATTTATCATTTCGTGGAAGAGATTTTATCCTGTATGTACCGTCCCATTTTTGCCTTTCTTCTGAAATCATCATCAGTTTCTCAATAGATTCTGCTTTAGCTACATATTCCTGTTCATCGTTTCCTGATCCATAAAGGGCAGATACAGAATTGGGCATAAGGCATGAATGGAGAATGCAAATAATAGAATGATCATTTTGACTGTAGCAAATCTTATATCCCAATTACTTGATAAACGGAAATGAAGAGAGAGATTGCAGTACTCATCACAATCCTCATGCTTTTCACAATTTATGGTGCGAACAGTGCGTCTGGAGAGAGCGCAGTTTCGCAGGCAAGAACCCCAATCACACATATCGTGGAGATAATGATGGAGAATCATGCCTTTGACAATATTTTTGGCAAGTATCCATGCGATTCTAGTGCGTCTTCAAACCAGACCCTGATAAATTCCCTTGAAAAACCGGTGAATCTCGTTACGCACCCGCCAAACCAATACACTTTGAACCAACTTAAAGCTGTGCCAAACGGTACATACAGCACACCTGATCCCATTGAAGGGTATTCCGCTTACCATCTTGACTGGAACAATGGAAAGATGAATGGCTTTTACAATAATTCTGGACCGCAATCAATGACATATTATACTGCATCCCAGGTTGCTCCGTTATGGGATCTGGCGGAGGAATATTCCCTTGGAGACATGTATTTTGCAAGTATGCTTACAGAGACTTCCCCAAACCGATTATACAACATGGCAGGATTTTCACCCGTGATCAATGATTATGGACCGCCACCATATGTGCCATTTTCTGAGACTATTTTTGGGGAGCTTCAGGCACATGGTTTAACATGGGGTTATTACACAAAAGCCGTTAATAGCGACATGAGCACTCTGGCCTATATTTCAGGCATTACCCAGAGTACTCCGGAATTGGGAACATGGAACTATTTCCTTTCTGAGCTCAAGAATAATTCAATACCCAGCGTTTCTTATGTGATGCCGATAGGAGGGAACGCGGTTGATTATTCTTCCGGACCCCCACATAGCATGTTGAAAGGCGAGATGTGGCTTATCTACATGATTGATGCAATAATGCAGAGCCCAGAATGGAACAGTACCGCAATATTCCTCACATTCGATGAAGGAGGTGGATTCTATGACCAAATTGCGCCTCCTTCTGTTGGCGGGCATATGCTTGGCCAAAGAATCCCATTCATACTTATTTCACCATATTCCAAGGAGAATTATGTATCTTCAACCGTATTAAACCAGGCTTCAATACTGGATTTTATTGATTACAACTGGAATCTCCCTGCTCTCAACAGATTCGTTTCATTAAGCAATATTCCGATTGATATGTTCAACTTTAACAATACATATGCTTCCGGACATATTGCGAGACCTCCACTTCCTCTTTTAAACAGCAGCGGGTTCCCTGTTCCACCCACACCCATCTTCACTCTCCACAATAATCCGGCATCACTGTCTTCCCTCTTTCCTCTTGTGCCTCAGATAAATCTTTATAATCTTCCATACAAAAGAAGCGGAAACTCAACTTTCAACCTTTCCGGTTCCCAATTATATATCCAGTCAGACCAACCTTATACTCCATGGTACGTAACCGATCCGTTCCTTGTCTTCAGTACTGCTGTCTCGATAAGCATAGCGGCTCTCGCAAGCAATGGAATGAGAAAGAGGGCCATAAAATGAAAAATATCGGCAAATATCTTTTTCTCTTCGTGCTTTCCATGGTTAACACATCAATAGCTGGATTGGTTCTATATATCAGCCCTGTGCTTTCCTATGTTGGATCTGTTGACCAGATACCGTTGATAATGGAAGGGTTGCTGAGTGGTGCATTAATTTCATCCTTCGCAGGTTTTTTCATCTGGCTCTTCGCCGGTTCGAAACAAAAAATTCTGCTATCACTTTCTCTTGCATATTCACTTATTTTATTCGCTGCCACAATGTCAATTTATTTTATTGATGGCCCCCTTCCAAATTCTTCCGTATTCATAGGTTCCTTTGCGTCAGAATCATTCCTGACAATATTTTTGGGAGTGTTTTATACAACAGTCAATTCCACATCGCCTAAATGGCATATATCTACTGCTATCCTTATGTTTCTCTTCAATCTATTAGTTTTCATCATCATAGCCCTAGTATATATGAGCCTTGGCCAGTCAGATTTTCCGTATATCCTTGAATGTTTAATTGTGTCATCAATTGTTGTTTCCATGCCATTTCTGGTTTCTGCTTCACGAGGTTCACAATAAATAGCAACAAAATATGAAATGGGAGATATTTTCCTATCCTCTCCTCCTTTTTATTAATATTATTGATACGCTTGCTATGATGATTACAGCAATCACCACTCCAATTATGTTGTAAAGAGTGAACAATGAGGAGGCGTTAGTGCTTGAGAACGTTATAGATATTGATTTGAATGAACCTGCCACTGCAAAACTTCCATTGGATGGAGATGCCTTATACTGCTTGTTGGTTGTAGATATGGTGTATGAATATGTTCCGTTAGGTTCTGAGAAAGATATTGACGTTCCTGTGCCCGAGAATGATTGTCCATTGGTCAGATTCACATACCATGTGGTACCGGAAGAAAGACCGATTTCGGTGAATGTTACCTTATACGTAACCTCTGAGAATGTTACCGTTTGAGACATTGTCCCTGCCTTGACCGTGAAACTACCTCCAGATGAAGACCATGATTTGTTAACCGTAGCAATGCTATATGAATATGTTCCATTAGGTTCGGAGAGAGTAATAGTTGTTCCTGTGCCTGAGAATGATTGACCGTCACTTAGGTTAACATACCAAACTGTTCCCGAAGGAAGGCCTGATTCCGTGAATGTTATCTTATACACCATTGAGAATGTTACCGTTTGAGATACGGGATTTCCATTGACTTTAAATGAATTTGTGTATGAAGGTTCGTAGATCTTGTTTGGAGTCTGTGTGGTGTAGGAATATGAACCATTGGAAAGATATATTGAATATGATGTTCCTGTGATTGCGCCCGATGAAGCTTGCCCTGTTATGTTTACATACCATGTTGATCCTGTAGGTAATCCTGATTCTGTGAATGTTACCTTATACGTAACCTCTGAGAATGTTATTGGTTGGGATACTGGATTTCCATTGACTGTGAAGCTGCTCCCAGATGAAGACCATGATTTGTTAATTGTGGCAATGGTATAGGAATATGTTCCGTTAGGTTCGGAGAAAGAGATTGTATTTTTGGAACCTGAGAATGTTTGTCCATTGCTCAGGTTCACATACCACATGGTACCGGAAGAAAGACCGGTTTCGGTGAATGTTACCTTATACGTAACCTCTGAGAATGTTATTGGTTGGGATGTGGGATTTCCGTTAACTGTGAAACTACCTCCAGATGAAGATAATGATTTGTTAATTGTGGCAATGGTATAAGAATATGTTCCATTAGGCTCGGAGAAGGTGATTGACGTTCCCGTACCAGAGAATGTTTGTCCATTGCTCAGATTCACATACCACATGGTACCGGAAGGAAGAGCGGTTTCGTTGAATATTACCTTATACGTTACCTTTGAGAATGTTATTGTTTCAGGAAGTGCTTTTCCATTGACCGTGAATGAATTTATGTATGAAGGTTCGTAGATCTTGTTGGGAGTCTGTACGGTGTATGTGTATGAACCATTAGAGAGGTATATCGAGTATGATACTCCATAGATTGCTCCTGATGAAACTTGCCCTGCTATGTTTACATACCATGTTGATCCTGTAGGTAATCCTGATTCCGTGAATGTTACCTTATACCCCTTTGAGAATGTTATTGGTTGAGATGTGGGATTTCCGTTAACTGTGAAGCTGCCTCCAGATGAAAATAATGATTTATTGACAGAAGCAATGGTATAGGAATATGTTCCGTTAGGTTCGGAGAAAGAGATTGTATTTTTGGAACCTGAGAATGTTTGTCCATTGCTCAGGTTCACATACCACATGGTACCGGAAGGAAGACCGGTTTCGGTGAATGTTACCTGATACGCTGCCCCTGAGAATGTTACTGATTGAGATATGGGATTTCCATTGACTGTGAAGCTGCCTCCAGATGAAAATAATGATTTATTGACAGAAGCAATGCTATAGGAGTATGTTCCGTTAGGTTCGGAGAAAGAGATTGATGTTCCTGTGCCTGAGAAGGATTGCCCATTGCTAAGGTTCACATACCATGCTGTTCCGGAAGTTAGACCTGATTCCGTGAAGGTAGTCTTATACGTTTGCGGATAATAACTCAACACACCCTGTGAGAAGTTCCCACTTTGAATGGAAAGATCCCATAGACCAGAATTTGTCTTAATCCACTGTAGATTCTCTGACGTTTCGCCTGTCTCATCAACGCTATTGTTGTAAACGGCAGTGGCAGCAGGTATGTAGCTGTTTGTGCCGAGGGGTTGAATGTAGGCACTCAAGTTTCCTGCAGTTGGTGACAGAAATTCACCACGACCCAAGGATGGACCCCCAACCAAGCCAAACTGCGGATCAAGACCTCCCAAATAGGGATTATTTGGATACGGTCCATTGTAATATTTCTTTCCTTGCCAGAAATAGGTATAATTATGGCTACTTATTATGAATGAAGCACCGGGCACTGGTATCTGAAGGATCTGGGAGTTTACTTCGAAATTCATGGTTTGGCCGTCAGACGAATTGATATTGCTCAACCATGTTTTTATATTGAATTGATGAGGAAGTGTGATGATCTTGCCGAGCGGATAATTATATTGGTATACAGTTTCGGAAGGATAAAGTCCATAGAATGGATAAACAACCCACCCGCTATAATTCATAGCCCAGCCTGTTTGTGATGAGCCGTTAATGTAAATCACATTCTGAATCCAGTATATTGGTGCCCCTAATGCATCAGCCACAAACATGTTCTGTTGAATTGATGCGTTATAATAGTTATTTACTGTTGTGTAGCCTTTAGTAGTAGTGTTGTAGAAGTAAGAAGTAACTTTTAGTGCAGACAGGTTTAAAGTGTTTTCAACCCCTCGAAGAGCAAAATTCTTGCCAGAGTAATTTACAGATAACAGATACATGGTTAAATTGTAAGCATCTATAGAGCCCCAACCTGTGACAAGATCATAACCAAATGAGGCATTATAAACATGGTTTCTCCCGTATTTCACATCATTGAAAGCTGTGAGCGGAAGAGTGGAATTGTATCCACCTGTTTGGAAATACCCTGTTGTACTTGTGGAAGTAAACGGAGAAATCTGCTCATTCGCAATGTGATAGATCATCGGGTTGAGGTAACCAAGATTCTGTTGCTTATAGTGATTCAAAACAGCGTCCATTTCAGCAATTATTCCAGCAACCAAAGGAGAGGCAATGCTCGTTCCCCAATCTAAATAGAAATAAGGATTCCCATAATAACTGGTCCCATTTGCAGTCTCATAAACGATAGTGTTGTTAGCTATAGCGGCAATATCAGGCACCCCTCTTCCTCTCCCCTGTATTACTCTATTCGCCTCAGTATTCTTTTGCCATGAAGGCTCAGGGAAAACGCTTGATATGCCCCCTGTGGAACCGGCTGGGCCACCATCCGCTGAATCGTTGGCAGAAATATACCAAACCGATTGGTTCTCAAGGTGAAATGAAGGCGTTAATGTCGTGGTCGTGCCTCCCACTGCCGTCATGCCAAAATTGTTATAAGCCATAGAAGCGGGAAACCAGAGGGAGTCTGGCCCTCCAAAATACTTCGAACTATGTATGTTATTCCCAGAATCTCCACTTGATGCCAGTACGGTTATCCCCCTTGCCTGTGCCTCCTGAAGGTAGGTGTACCAAGCCGTGTCATTAAAATCAGAACCACCCCAGGAATTAGAGATCACTGAAACATTGTTCAGCTGGGAAAACGATGAGTTAGGATTCAGAACGTAGGCGAATGCTGCATTGAGGGATGCAAATGTAGCGTTAGGACCATACACATTATATATGCTGGCACCTGGAGCGGTGCTTCCAACCATCTCAAGATCAAGAGTGTTCTCAAAGCTTGCTCCCGTTGTATCGTATGTAGAGGATATTCCGGGCTTGGGCGCACCATTTATCGGAACACCATAAACCCTGGGATGTGGCTCGTAGGATGGAAGAGTGGCATTATAATATGCATAGATATCTGCAGGGTAAAAAGAGCCAACTGGAGTTCCGCTGGAATTCTGGCCAGACCAGAGGATCGTTGCAATAACTTCGTGCGTGGGATAAGTAATGTTGAGGAGCGATTGCTCGTCATATGCTACCTGAAGGTCTGAACCATAGATATACTGCACACCTGAACTCTCGATAGGTGTTGGATAACCCTTTTGATTGGTGATAATGCTGCGGGATGATGATACTGCTTTTTCCCCCATATTGTAACTCAGTTTCAATTTATGGTTACTTAAACCAGAAACCTGGGAGACATAGTTTCCAATGGGGGAGGGAAGTTGAGGAACTGATGATGCAAAGTAGGCTGAAGAATTGTTCAACGATGTCTCTATTCTTGTGTTGAACATTTTATCTATAACACTGCCTGGTGCATTTATTACAAGTGAGACTCTGTCCTGGAACGTTGTGATTTTCGTGCTTTGGAAGCTGTAAAAGTAATTCACTGCGTTGCTGTAAATGCTCTGTGAAGGGGAGAACATTGAGGTGAATTCACTTCTGTTAAGGTATTTGTGATATTGGCTGCTGGATGGATTGGAAAGATTGGAAAGAAATGAATTTAATTGACTTTGATGGGAAAGCTTGAATGTGACCATTACGGACATCTGCCCATTATATGCATTGGAAAGATTTCTTGATATAGAACCGGGTGCGTAAGGAATATTCACATAGGGTGTTTTGTGCATGCCCGATAATATTTTTGAATCTGCTGAAGATTTCCCATTTGCAATGTTGCTTATATTATAGGGTGAAATATGTGTATTGCCTATTCCTACCATTAACCCGCCAAATAACAAAATTAATACTATGACAATTGCTGAGATATTCTTGGATTTCATCAGTTATCCTTACCCTGAAGGGTTAGAATAATATAAATTGATCTGAGATTTAATAAGCGTGCACAATGAATAGTAACAAAATATGAAATGGAAGATATTTTCTTATCCTTTCTTCCTTTTTATTAATATTATTGATACGCTTGCTATTATGATTACGGCAACTACCCCTCCAATAATGTCGTAAAGATTGAATGGTGATGATGGTGTGCTTGTGTGTGTGAACGTGATGGATATTGATTTGGATGAACCTGCCACTGCAAAACTTCCATTGGATGGGGAAGCCGTATACTGTTTGTTGGCTACGGATATGGTGTAGGAATATGAACCGTTTGAGAGAGACGCTGAATATGATGTTCCTGTGATTTGCCCGGATGAAGCCTGACCCGTTATGTTCACGTACCATGTTGATCCTGTGGGTAATCCTGATTCCGTGAATGTTACCTTATATGTTACCTCTGAGAATGTTATTGTTTCAGGCAATGCTTTTCCATTGACTGTGAAGCTGCCTCCAGTTGAAGACCATGATTTGTTGACTGTGGCGATGCTGTATGAATATGTTCCGTTAGGCTCTGAGAAAGTGATTGTTATTCCCGTACCTGAGAATGTTTGTCCATTGCTCAGGTTCACGTACCATGAGGTACCGGAAGGAAGACCTGATTCCGTGAATGTTACCTTATACGTAACCTCTGAGAATATTACCGCTTCAGGCAATGCTTTTCCATTGACCGTGAATGAATTTGTGTATGAGGGTTCGTAGATCTTGTTGGAAGTCTGTACGGTGTAGGAATATGAATCGTTGGGCAGAGATATTGAATATGATGTTCCTGTGATTGGACCGGATGAAACTTGTCCTGTAATATTTACATACCATGTGGTAGCTGAAGGGAGGCCTGATTCCGTGAATGTTACCTTATATACCTCTGTGAATGTTACTGGTTGAGATACGGGATTTCCATTGACCGTGAAACTACCTCCAGTTGAAGACCATGATTTGTTGACAGTGGCGATGCTGTATGAATATGTTCCGTTAGGCTCGGAGAAAGTGATTGATGCGCCAGTGCCTGAGAATGTTTGTCCATTGCTCAGATTCACGTACCATGTGGTACCGTAGGGAAGACCTGATTCCGTGAATGTGATTGAGTATTTTGTTGATGATGTGAAATATCCAAGAACAGACACTGTGCCCGAAACACTGCTGATATACACATACCCGTTGGAGCTGTCGAATGCTGCTCCGTATGGACATGATCCTACGCCGATATTCTTGATCACTGTGTTAGTAGCGTCGTTTATGACTGATACATTATTGGAGCATGAATTCGTGACATACACATACCCGTTGGAGCTGTCGAATGCTGCTCCTTGTGGACATGATCCTACGCCGATATTCTTGATCACTGTGTTCGTAGCGTCGTTTATGACTGATACATTGCTGGAGCCGGAATTCGTGACATATATGTACCCGTTGGAGCTGTCGAATGCTGCTCCGTATGGACATGATCCTACGCCGATATTCTTGATCACTGTGTTCGTAGCGCCGTTTATGACTGATACATTATTGGAGCATGAATTCGTGACATATATGTACCCGTTGGAGCTGTCGAATGCTGCTCCTTGCGGACCTGATCCTACACCGATATTCTTGATCACTGTGTTCGTAGCGCCGTTTATGACCGATACGTTGTTAGAGTTAAAATTCGTGACATATATGTACCCGTTGGAGCTGTCGAATGCTGCTCCTTGTGGACATGATCCTACGCCGGTGTTCTTGACTATTGAATTGTTGGCGCCATTTATTACTGATACGTTATTAGAGCAGGAATTTGTGACATATATGTACCCGTTGGAGCTGTCGAATGCTGCTCCTTGTGGATGTGATCCTATGCCGATATTCCTGATCACCGTATTTGTTGAACCATTTATGACCGATACGTTGTTAGAGTTAAAATTCGTGACATACACATACCCGTTGGAGCTGTCGAATGCTGCTCCAAATGGATGTTGCCCCACGGCAATATTCCTGATCACTGTGTTCGTAGCGCCGTTTATGATTGATACATTGTTGGAATTAGTATTCATGACATACACATACCCGTTGGAACTGTCGAATGCTGCTCCGTATGGGGTTGATCCTACACCGATATTCTTGATCACTGTGTTCGTAGCGCCGTTTATGATTGATACATTGTTGGAGACAAAATTCGTGACATACACATACCCGTTGGAGCTGTCGAATGCTGCTCCAAATGGATTTGATCCTACGCCGATATTCTTGATCACCGTGTTCGTAGCGCCATTTATGACCGATACGTTGTTAGAACCTACGTTCGCGACATACACATACCCGTTGGTGCTGTCGAATGCTGCTCCTTTTGGATCTAATCCTACGCTGATGTTCTTGATCACTGTGTTCGTAGCGCCGTTTATGACCGATACGTTGTTAGAGTTAAAATTCGTGACATATATGTACCCGTTGGAGCTGTCGAATGCTGCTCCTTGTGGATGTGATCCTACGCTGATGTTCTTGATCACTGTGTTTGTAGCGCCGTTTATGATTGATACGTTGTTGGAGCCGGAATTCGTGACATATATGTACCCGTTGGAGCTGTCGAATGCTGCTCCTTGTGGATGTGATCCTACGCTGATGTTCTTGATCACTGTGTTCGTAGCGCCGTTTATGACTGATACGTTGTTGGAGAGGAAATTCGTGGCATACACATACCCGTTGGTGCTGTCGAATGCTGCTCCAAATGGAGAATGGAATAAACTTAGATTTATTGTATTTATAACCATGAGTTGGCTTACTGGAGGAATGTTTGAAGCAAGTGGTGCCAGGTATGCTCTTGGAATGACCGATGTTTCTGTATTTGCAGCATGATTTACGTTAGCAGGGGAGAGGTTTTCTTGGCTCATTCCTACGAATAACCCACCAAATAACAAAATTAATACTATAACTATTGCCGGAACATTCTTATATCTCATAAAAAAAATCTTCAGGCTATAATATTTAGGTCAATATAAATTCATCTATAATTTTTCAAGAGATTCTACATTTGGATTATACATTCATTGATCGTTGTTTGTAACCCAACCAAGTCAGTAATCAAAATTGATAACCGGAAAATTTCATGAAAAGTTTATCTATTCCGGGAGATTGTTTGAACCATGTATAAATTTCCATCAGAGGAGTGGGCAAAAGCCTATTTTGAAAAGTTAAACGCAAATTCCGATTACAAGGATTCTGCAAGGGACTGGGAAGGAGATATAACGCTCGTGATAAATGCAGATCAAGGATTGGAGTCAAATGCATACCTCTATCTTGATCTGTATCACGGAACATGCAGGAAGTACATATTCACAACTGATCCTGATCAGATTCCAAAATCTGAGTTCACATATTTGGGGAAATTCGGGAACTGGAAGAAACTCATAAACGGTGAGGTGGATCCAATAAAGGGAATTCTTACAGGCAAATTCAAGCTAAAAGGATCGATGTCAAAAATAATGAGGTATACCAAGGCTGCAAAGCTCATGGTTAACACAGCCTCGCAGGTTCCTTCGGTGTTCTGATTGTGGTTTTTTAGAAGCCCATCCATAGTATACGGTGAGGATTCCATTTCATTTTTCAATGAGATCCCACAGAGAAGGCTGGCTATTGTCACTGACGGAAATATAGTCAGGACCGGATTGCTTCAGAAAATCAAGAATGAACTGCCTCCCGATGCCGAGTTGCTGATAATTGATGATGTGCCAGTCGAACCCACAATGTCCTATGTTTTATCCCTGAAGGGAAAGATTATTGATTTCAACCCAGACCTTATCGTTGGGTTGGGCGGAGGTTCCTGCATGGATTGTGCAAAGGTTGCGTTCGTAACCTATGAGAGACCAGATATTGATCTTCATGATATAACTCCCCTTGTGCATCTGAATCTTAGGAAGAAGGCAGGGCTCATACTTATTCCGACAACAAGCGGTACCGGTTCAGAGTGTTCATGGGCCGCAGTCATTAGTGATGACGACCATGGAAGAAAGAATGAATTTGCATCTCCAGAAATAATTGCCGATTTCGCAATTATTGATCCGGCGATGGTAAGCTCCCTGCCTGTACCCGTTAGGAAGAGCACCGCAGTAGATGCACTCACGCACGCCATAGAGGCCAGGAGCAGTGCGTGGAAAAATCCTTATTCAGACATTTTTTCTGATAAGGCTGTCGAACTTATATCCAGCAACCTCTTTGAGGCGATTTCACACCCTGAAAATACAGATGCCGTTTCCAATGTTCATATTGGTGCGTCAATGGCAGGGCTGGCGTTTTCCAATTCGCAGATTACCCTTGCGCATTCACTTGGGCATTCCCTTGGCGCACATTTCAAGATACCGCACGGCATATCGGTTGGCATTTTCCTCCCTCAAGTAATAAGATTCAATTACGCAGAATCTAAAGAGGAATATGCAGCGTTAAACAAAAAATTCCCTGCAAACCTGAGAAAGAGATATCTTTACCAGACCGTGGAGAATTTCCTGAAGGAACTTTCCATGCCAATGAAGATCTCAGACCTTAATATCACTAAGGATGAATACGAGAAGAAGATGGATTCCATGGTGAGCCTTGCCCTTGAATCCACCGGAACGGTACTTAATCCAAGGGAT
>JAKAUD010000121.1 GCA_021827885.1 Thermoplasmata archaeon
AAAAGTCCAATATATGATCCTCTCATATTATCAGGCGCAATTGTCGTTATGATACTCTGCGTGGTTGGCGATACAAGGTCCTCCCCAAACGTCGATATCGCCATGAAAGCCAGCAGTATTCCCAGAGTGGGAGTATATGTGAGAAACAGGAATCCGACAGCATAGAACAATGAGCCAACCCCCCGCCATAGCATGGAGTTACCATATTTTGTCATCATCCTCAACAGAGGGAACTGGAGAATAACAACCAGGAACCCATTGAGTGCCCACACGTAACCAAGGTAAAGGAAAGGCAGGTGCTGTATATATATGGTGTAAACGGTAAATGTTGATCCCCTCTGCCTCATGAAGAATCCCAGAATGATCCCTATTACGATGAAAATCACGAAGAAGCGATCGCGTGAATAGGATTTGGTCAGTTCTCCCCTCTTCAAGGAAGCGTGTTCCCTTGGATTGTAGGTCTCTTTCATCAGATAATATAGCATGAAGATTTCAACAACTGTCACTATTGAGGAGACCAGAAAGATATACTGCAATCCGTATGATGCCAGAATCGCTCCCATGAGGGGGCCAATCGCAATGCCTAGGTTTGCCATTATCCTCATTATTGTATAACCGGACAATCTGTCGTGGACAGACGTAACATCAGCAACCGCTGCCTGCACTGCAGGATATTGAATAGAATTGATAATTATGGTGCCGAACCATGAAGCCAGCAGGAGGAGAAAGTAATGTGGCACGGCTATACTGTAATATATAAGAAGGTAAAGGAAGACGGCAGGAATCTGGGAATAAACCAGGATTACCCTTCTCCCTATCTTATCTGTAAGTATCCCGGAAAAATACTGTATTACTGCCATCAGTAGTGTTGCCGACCCTAGGAACAACCCCGTTTCTATGAAAGATATGTGATAGGTGATGATGAAAATAAGCGGGACAAATATGAATGTGGAACCCCTCCCAAAAGCCCTGATAAACCTCGTGGCTCCTAGAATCCATACGCCACGATCAAGGTTACGAATGTTGTATGAGTAGTTATCCCCTGACGTTTTTCCTATATACAAAATAAATACTTATTCTTTCTCAATGTTCCTTTGCTTGGATAATTATTGTGAAATATTAACCAAGTAATAGCTATTGTTTTCAAATTAGATGCTTCAGGTGATTTGGAATGGTTGAAAAGATGAATAAACTACGTTATGTAGTAATGTCGCGGACTGCGGTTCCAAGGCCAAAAAGAACTTCTCTATCTGACACACTTCCTATACATCTTCCTTTGTCATCTACCACCGCGAGTATATTGACATTATTTTCCTTTAAGATTCTCAATCCTTCTGAAACTTTCCTGTGTTCCTCGATCGAAATAGCCTTTTCCAGAAGTACACTTCTCATTTTCATAACTCTTGCGGTTTTTTCTGGCAGGAAAAGTAAATCAACAATGTTTGCAACTCCAACGGGGTATCTGTTAGCATCAACAATAATTGCATAGGGGGTATGTTTTCTTATGAGTCCATCGATGACAGTCTTTACCGTATCATCCAGCCCGTAAATTGCTTCAATTGTGTTAACAGATTTATCGTTTATTGTGAGAGTTTCAAGGTTCTGTGCAACCATCTGCCCCTCCCTTGATAAATCGAGATCATATGGAGTCTTTGTGACAATGCTCTTGACTTCTGACAGAATAAATCCAATAACGATCCAGGTCAGAAATATAGTTGTATATGCGCTTACGGTAGAGTATGCTGAATAGATCATAACAACCGAACTTATAGAAGCACCAGTTACTGCAAGAATGAATTCATCATAGTTCCTGATACGATCAAGAAACGTGTTCTTTACCTTTAGGGCGAGCCTTCTCCCTCTCCTCAACCCAATGCGAATAAGCGAAAAATTGGCACTTATGTGTATAAATAGACCTCCAAGTGCTGAAATTGTTCCAAGTATTATGAAGCCGGTTTCAGCAGAAATGTAATCCAGCATGATCAGGGGGAGAGTCACCATTACAAGGCTGGTGAAAAGAATTGCAACGAGGGGAGCATTCCGTCTATCCTTCTTTCCAAAAAATGCTGGAAATGATCTGTCGACTCCCATTCTAAAAATCGTCCTTGAAGCAGCAGAGCCAAAGGAGAGGAAAGCAAGAATTGCGTCATTTATTGTTGCAATGGCAACAGCATAATAGAAATAAATCCCGAAACTGCCCAGGTTATTTTTCAAAAGGCTTATTATTGGCAATTTTTCAGTAACAGGAATAACCAGCGAAGCCTGCAGGATAAGATTGGAAAATGCATAAATCATGACTGTTGCGAGAATTCCTCCGGTAAGTATCACGGTGATTACGCTGTTCCCGACATCTTTTTTCGGGTTCTTCACCTCTCCCGAAACGGGCGCAATTGATCCATAACCAGTCGGTATGCCCATTGCAAAGAGAATGCCCAGGAAGAGGTCACCGGGAGTTATCGGGTATACACTTGGATTGGGAACGTATGCAGCTCCTTTCGTGACCACAAATGAGGCTGCTATTATTGCAATCATGGTCACAATCTCAATCACAACCGCAACTAACGCGTATCTGGAGGATAACCTTATCCCGATAATGAGAAAAGTCACAGACGGGATCACTATTATGGCAAGTGCGATAAACACTGAAATTCCAAAAACAAGGTGAAGGATAAATATCGCACCCATCACGTAGGCAATGCCGTATAAGAAGGAATAAAAAATGTACATCCAGCCTGTGTCAAACCCGATCCTTGCAGATAAAGCCTGGAAAGCGTAGGTGTAATAGCCCCCGGACGATGAAAATCTTCTGGAGAGCCTTGTGACAGACAGCCCATTGAGAAGGACAAGGAGAGTTCCAATCACCATGACAGGAGGAGCGTCATATCCTGCTAGCGTTATGGCAAATGCTCCATAAGTCAAGATACTCAGAAGTGGGGACATTCCCCCGAAGGAGAGAAAGAAGAGATCCTTGAAGCTAAGGGTTCTTGCCAGATCGTTTTTTGAAGCAGCCTCTTCAACCATAATGTGCCTTTAACAATCCTTATTATAAGAATATAGCCATTTTTGAGGATTTGTGCGTATAAGAATTTTGCACACATACGCCCATAGTTTGGTGCATATTCATAGTGTGTCAGCATGACACCGATGCCATTGCAAGAAGATTAATTTATAAGGAAATAGAAGGATTCTAATCAAAAAAAAATAAATGAGTTTTTTAAAACTCACTTGCCAGTTCGCTATTATCTATTATACCCTCGTCCTTTACCTTATGCATCACCAGGCTTATTAGGTGTACTATAAGGACTGCTACAACGTTCAGAATCAGGCTAAAAATTCCAACGTATATGAAGTCGAAGGGTTTGTATAGTGATCCACTGAAATTCAATAGATAGAGCAGGTAGAGAGTTGATGAAAGGCCAATGAACCACCCAATGCCGATGGAATATTTACTGAACTTCCTGGTATAAAGGGCCAGGTAAACAGCCGGAAGCGTCTGCAGTATAAACGCCCCTCCAAAGGTTTGCAGATAAATGACATAACCGTTGGCAGCCGGAGTCAGTGAAAATATCAACGCGGCCACTATCACAACTATCACAAGGAATCTTGACAGGAGGGCTTGTTGAGCAGAAGTAGCGTTCTTGTTAATGTATTGGACATACACATTTCTTGTCAGCAGGTTTGCTGAGGCGAGAGCCATTATGGATGCCGGCACTACACTGCCTACCACAATGGCAGCATACGCAAGTGCCGTGAATGTTGATGGGAAGAGATCCTTTATCAGGTATGGAAAAGCGAATGATGTTGCAGGTTGGCCTTTTGTTCCAAACACTCCTCCATTTGCGACAACGGCAGCAACTCCCAAAATGGCAACTATAAGCAGGAGCACGTTATAGAGAGGCAACAGTGACGCATTCCTCTTTATTGTCCTTACATCTTTTGATCCCAGTGTTCCTGTTATTCCATGTGGATAAAGGAAAAGTGCAAGGGCAGAACCCAAGGCAAGGGTGACATATCCCAATGCCAGGGTGGGTGGCATATCAAGCGGGGTGAATGTCTTCGTTGTTTTCGTATATGCAGACGCGGTGCTGAATATGTTGGCGAAGCCTCCATAGTGTATAGGCACATATATCACGATAGTGAGAACCACTCCCCAGACAATTGCATCCTTGATTATTGCGGTAAGGGCAGGTGCCCTCATTCCACTCAGGAAGGTAAAAGCAGCCACCAACAGAAAAGCTATAATCAAGCTTATAGTGACCGGTAAGAAAATTGCCTGCATGACATATCCAATACTCACTATTTGCAGGGCAAGGTATGGAAGCTCAGCCAGAACTCCCGTCAATGCTATGAGCAAAGCGAGGAACGGACTGGAGAATCTATCCCTAACGAAATCACCTACAGTTATGTAATTCCTCTTCTTTGAAACTGTCCATAAGCGTGGCATCATCAGGTATACGATAGGATAGATCATGATTCCATAGGTTATTGCGAACATGGCAAGCGCTCCAGAACCGCCTGCGACACCGGGAACCGCGATAAGGGTATATGCCGTATACATATCTCCTCCCAAGAGGAACCATACTACGACCGTCCCAAATCTTCTTCCACCAAGACCCCATTCAGTGATATCTTCCATTGTTTTTGGTTTTCTCCATATGAATGAGATAAAACCCACGAACAGGACGACAATTATCACCGCAAAAAAGAGGGCATAATCATAATCTGAGAATGAGGTCATGAATTCACCTTCTTTCTTTCATATTCTTTGCTTTCCACAAGATACACCGTAAATGTCAGGATTGCTGCTATAAAGATCCAGACAAGTTGGTACCAGTAGAAGAAGGGCAGGCCACCTAACTGGGGATTTACTCTATTGTATATGTCAAATCCCAGCACCATAAATATATATGGCAACAAGAGCAGAATTCCTTTTATGAATCCGTTCATGAATGATAGTAAATATCATTCCCTTAAATATATTTCTATTTTCGTAATTAATATATGTTATTCGTATAAACGCACTATGGTTTAGCGTGAGAAAATTATCGTCTACCAGACCATTCAACCGGGTTAAGATATCCTCTCATCAATTTGATCCAGAATATTGGTATGTAAAGAAAATCTTTCAACTTTTTCTTATTGGAAAGCATTAAGAAGGCTACCAAAAGTGAATATGCAACCTCCCGGGGAGAAAAACCTGCAGTCAGCCTTACATAGGAACCCTGCCATTCCGGCCAAAATCTATACTCCCTTGAATAAGATCTATGGATCATTGTGTTTTTGATATACTTGATCTTAAGTCTGGCTTTCCTGAAATATCTCTGGACATAATACGTCTCCCTTCCATAAATGCCATCAGGAAATGTAATTTTATTGATTATTTCCCTTTTAATCAAAATCAAGCCAAATGGAATTCCGTAGTTGAATGGATAACCCAGCGAGGAACCTATAACTGCACCGACCTTTCTATCCTCCAACAGGCTTAATGCAGTGTTTATGAAGTCATCGCGTATGATTTCCACGTCACTGTCAATATAGAGAATATACTGTTTTTTACAGATAATTCCTGCAAAGGATGTAGCATACGCCAACCCTTTATCTTCAAGGAATACCGTTGCATGAAATTCTTCTGCAATTTTAAGTGTATTATCCGTGCTTTTGCCGTCTATTACAATTATGTTCGAGCCTGGAATGTGCTCTTTTATGGCTGACAGACAGTTTTCAAGGCTCCTGGCAGAATTCTTTGTCCTGACAACTATATCAAACAGGTTGTTGAAATCTGCCATGTTTACGAAATAGGAAATTTTACTTATAATGATTAGGATATCCAATAAAGTTGATGATATATTGAATTTACATAAACGACATCTTCAAACACTAAGAAAAACAGAAGAAAATGTGACAGCGATTCGCACTTCCCGTCCCCTCGCGGAAGACAGTACACATACGAAACGTTGTAGGCTTTACCGTCGGGTTCGGAATGGGACCGGGTGTTTCCCCACAGCTGTGGCCGTCACAACAGGTAATTATCATCCAGTATAAAAATCTCACCAATTTTATGTGCTGATGCATCTTTCAGATTTCAAGGGATGGGTGCAATGCCTGTTAGCTCTCCAAAGGGAAACACTTCATTTCACTAATTTTCGTAATCGCATTGCCCAAAAATACTTTCTTTTCTGTATTCGCCAACGTGAATTCCTTTATCACAATGTAATAAGCGGAAACCATAATCACCGTAAAAATACACCCTCAAATTAGTAGTTGACTTAAATATCATATTATCATGTTCATATATGCCATACATTATAGTCACTAGCCGGAGCCCATATTCCTATGACAGGGTTAGGGGCAAAATAAACAAGAGGATGAACATAGGCGGGGTGGCAATAGTACTCAACGATCTAATATCAAGGGAAGGTGGCACCTGGGTTTGCTGGGGTGATGGAACCGCTGACCATGAATTCCAGGAGGAGGATAATGGAAAGTTCAGGATATCCAGAATCCTCTTGACTATACAGGAAAGGAGGGGATTTTATGATGAATATTCAAACAGTACCTTATGGCCACTATTTCATTATTTCAGGGAAAAAATACAGCACGACCAAAAATATTTTAAGATTTATCAAAAGGTTAATGAGTTGTTTGCCGCAGCCATTGAAAAATCAATAAGAAATAAGGATGAAGTCATCTGGATCCATGATTACCAGCTCTCACTGGTTCCAGGTTTCCTCAAGGAGAAGGGGGTTACCAACCCAATAATTTTCACCTGGCACATTCCCTGGGTCTCTGATGAATTCTACTCCATACTCCCGGAGAGAGAGTTGCTGTTGAAATCTATCTCTTCAGCCGATTCCATTACATTCCATACAAAGGAATACAGGACAAACTTCCGTGATTCTTATGAAAAAATCATCGGGGATCCAAAGAGTGTGGACAGGAAGTTGCACTACTATCCTCTTGGCATTGATTATAAGGCATACGAGGACATTGAAAGATTCAGGAAAATTCCACTGGCGATGCAAAATACCAAGATAATATTCTCGATTGACAGGCTCGACTATACAAAGGGGCTCATCGCAAGGGTAAAGGCTATAGAATCTCTCCTTAGAAATAATCCAGAACTTTCGCAGAAATTTATGTACTTGATGATAGTAACACCAAGTAGGACTAATGTAGGTCAGTATATGGATTTGAAGAATGAACTTGAGATGAATATAGGACGTATAAATGGGGAATACGGCAGGATTGGCTGGTATCCAATAACCTATATCTACAGGAAAGTTTCGCAGAAAACATTAATCAATTATTACAAGTGGGCAGATATTGCCCTGATAACACCATTGATTGACGGGTTGAATCTTGTATGCAAGGAATTTATTGCTGCGAGCAATAAAGGCTTATTGATATTATCTGAGTTTGCAGGTTCGGCCGAAGATCTAAACGGGGCTGTGAAGGTAAACCCAAACTCAATCGAGAATCTTTCATCAACACTATTCAGCGCACTATCAATGCCGGAAAGTGAAATCATGGACCGGCTCAACTCCCTGAAGGAAAAGGTTAGAAGAAGAGATATCCAGTGGTGGGCTCGCAAGGTAACGGAAACGATCAAGCGGAAGGAAAGCAATGTCAGAAATGCAGGAAATTGACGGGACTGTGGAGAGATTCAAGGAAAAAAGATCCCAGATTTTCCTTGACTATGATGGTACCCTCGTTCCTATAAGAATCAATCCGGAGGAATGTTACCCGGACAAGAACCTCCTGCAATTGCTTGAAAAAATATCAGCATCGCATGAGTTGTACATCGTCACCGGAAGAAGCATGGAGGATATCACCGAATTTCTTGGAACTGACCTAAATGTAGTAGCACTCCACGGAGCCATTGGGAGGATAGGCGGCAAAGTGGTTGAATTTGTTCCAGAGCTGGATAGATACAGAAGATTATTTAAAAAAATAGAATTGGATTTAAGAGACAAACTCAAGGTCCCAGGGCTCAGAATTTATGAGAAGGACGGAGGGCTGGTTCTTCACCTTGGGCTTGTCGATCCAGCGTATCGTTCCATAATACTGAACGAATATGATTATCTCTGCAGGGAATACGGGCTTGAAAAATACTATGGCATAAACATAGTGGAATTCAGGATCAGGGGCGTAAACAAGGGAAGGACGATAACAAAGCTGAGGAAAAAAGGGATGCAAGCACTGATCGCTGGCGATGAGGATACTGATGAAGACTCATTTCTCTTCAATGCGGATGCACTTACAATACGGATAGGAAATGGGAAAACGAATGCAAAATATTCCGTTCCGGATTATATGGAATTCAGAAAAATACTTCACGAGATAGCCTATGGAAGGTGAAACAGAACCTTAGCACGCTATGAACGAAGATAATTTTACTTTTTTGCATAATTATATAAAATAAAAGACAATCTTGTTTAAGTAATATATGAGGACAATCCAGAAGAGAAATTTCAGATATGAGCACAGAGAACCGGTGAGATCAAAAAAGGTAAAGAAACTCAATATGAGGAAAAGTGAGGAATTCAACTACATGCTGGGAAGAATAGTTGAAGGTCTTCCGGATAGCATACGCGGATCGATCATGGGAAGCGTTTATGCGATTGCCTCAAAAAAAGGGATCAGGGAAGCAAAAGATTTCATATTAAAGAAGGGAGAAGAAGGCCTTATATCGGAAGATATTCAGAAGAGACTGACAGATCTTGTTTTTGATTACAGCACCTATAGATGATAGAGAACGAACTGGAAGAAAAAGTAAAGAAATATATAGCTCTTGAGGAAGAAGCACTCTCTAAAATCAAGATTTCAGTTCCAGAAAATTCTTTCCTAAAAACTTACGCACAGGATCTTCTAAATATGGTAAGATCGTATTTTGAAGATGCAAAACACTTCTATGCCAGGGGTGATCTTATCAACGCGCTCTCTTCCCTGAACTATTCATATGGATGGCTGGATTCAGGAATAAGGCTTGGCGTAATAGATGGTCAATCTGATTACCGGCTCTTCACAATGTTCAAGTGAATGCTATTTCCACCGCGGATTGGACAACATGGCAGGAGAACCGTATTAGATAAATGTTCAATGCTTCGCAAAGAATATATATCGTTTAAAGATAAGCCTAAACCCGCATCGGATGATTTAGATTTCATTTATGCTGGATTCATTTAAAGAGGTTTGATGACTTAATGCCAGAGGAAGAGAAAAAAAAGGAAGACTTTCAGTATATAGTTAGAATTGCAAACAAGGATCTAAAGGGAGAAAGAAACACAGTATTGGCTCTTGCAGATCTGAAGGGTGTTGGAATAAGGCTTGCTAAGGCTATTGCAAATAAACTTGAACTTGATTCAACAAAGAAGCTGGGAGAATTATCAGAGGAAGAGGTAGAGGAGATCAGGGAATTTGTGGAATCTGAGGAATACGAAGATTTTCCGGCTTGGCTGTTAAACAACAGGAACGATCCAGTAACAGGGAGAAATGTAAATCTGGTTTCAAACGATCTTGACATACAACTTCAGGATAATATCAACTTGATGAGGAGAATCAGATCATACAAGGGAATAAGGCACGAAACTGGGCACAAGGTAAGAGGGCAGAGGACAAGAAGCAACGGTAGAAAAGGCCTGACATTGGGTGTTCAGAGGAAAAAGGAGTAATGAGTAAAAATGGGAGATCCTAAATTTTCAAAAAAGACATATTCAACACCAAGACATCCTTGGGAAAAAGAGAGAATCGATGCGGAAAAGGAAATTTTAATCAGGTATGGATTGAAGAACAAGAGGGAATTATGGAAAGGAATGGCAATGCTTGATTCCATGAGAACTCAGGCAAGGCAATTGCAGGCCAAGATCAGGACAAATGATCCAGCTTCAATAAAACAGTTGAATGCCCTTACCGCAAGGCTGGAAAGATATAACATATCAAGAAGCACCGGTTCGCTTGATGACATCCTTTCACTGAACATTGATAATGTACTTGAAAGAAGGCTTCAAACCCTGGTATTTCGCAAGAGTCTTGCAAAGACCATCGTCCAGGCAAGGCAGCTTATCACGCACGGGCACATATCGATGAACGGGAGAAGGGTTACAATTCCCGGAATGCTCGTTGAACAATCAGAGGAGGACAGTATCCAGTATTATGAAAATTCTGTATTGACGGATGAGCTTCATCCATTAAGAAGAGCAATGGTTGAACATGGAAACGAACAGGAACCTGAGCAGGGAGAGGAATCTCCAGAACCTTCGGAAGCGGCTCCAAAACAGGATGCAGAACCCAAGACAGAAGCATCGGAAAATAAAGAGGAAGTTAAATGAACAAAACAGGAGTGGCACATATATTTGCATCCCAGAATAACACCATAATATTGGTAACAGACCAGACCGGTGCAGAAACACTTGCAAAGGCATCCGGTGGCATGGTAGTTAAGAACGACAGGGACGAATCCAGTCCATACGCTGCAATGAAAGCGGCTGATCTCATAGCAGAAAAGCTCAGGGAGAAAGAGGTAACTGATCTTGTTATCAAGGTGAGGGCTCCGGGAGGAAACAAGTCAAAGATTCCGGGACCTGGTGCGCAATCTGCAATCAGGGCACTTTCAAGGGCAGGGTTCAAGATTCTCAGAATCGAGGAGGTAACCCCGATACCTCACGATGGTACAAAGAAGAAAGGTGGAAAGAGGGGAAGGAGAGTTTAGATGGCTCTTAAAATACTCAATATAAGCGATAATTTTGCACTATTTGAAATATCAGGCATAACCTCTTCAGAAGCAAATGCTTTAAGGCGAACACTGATAAACGACATTCCAAAGCTTGCGATAGACAAGATACTGTTTCACCATGGGCAGATAAGAGACATGGATGGAAATGTGTATGATTCGTCTCTGCCGCTGTTTGATGAGGTTGTTGCGCACAGGATTGGCCTTATTCCATTAAAGACAGACCTGAAAATGAATTTCAGGAATGAGTGTTCATGTGGAGGAAAGGGCTGTGCGCTGTGCACTGTTACTTATTCAATCAATAAACTTGGCCCGGCAACCGTTACTTCCGGGGACCTGCAGCCAGTGGGAAATCCTGAACTTACGCCCAGCGATGATGAGATTCCCATTGTTAAGCTTGGTCACAAACAGGCAATTCTGATTACCGCTGAAGCGATTCTGGGAAGAGCCAGTGAGCATGCAAAATGGCAGGCAACCTCAGGTGTATCATACAAATACCATAGGGAGGCAGACATTCAAAAATCAAAGTTTCCGGAATGGAAAGCCATGAAGGAGAAAAACCCAGAGGCAATTATTTCCGAAACGAAAGACAGGATAAAATTCACGGACGATTTCAAGACACGGTTGTTTTCACCCATAATAGGAAGGGAAGGGGTAACAATTGTGGAGGATCCGGAAAGATTCATATTCAGGTTTGAGAGCGATGGCTCCCTGAAAGCATCTGACATCATCACTTATGCCCTGAAGAGGATACCTGAAAGATTCAACATGCTCCATGAGAGCATTGTTTCATCCGATTGAATTATTTAATTTTTTTACACAATCCATTTAAGTATTAAGGCATTAAACCTTCATGAACTCACACAATGATATTTTCATAGATATTGGGCACGAATTAATGGAGGCAATTCAGGATTCAAGGGAAAGGGGTACCACATTGGGAACAACGGGCATGGGCGCAGACGGAACAAGCACAAGCATCCTTGACCAGTTGTGTGAGGATATCATCATCAGGAGGATTATTGAAGAGGATCTTCCATACAATATTGTCAGCGAGGAGATAGGGAAGGTCAACAGGAACTATCAGGAGAATCTTGTCATCGATCCCCTTGATGGAACATTCAATGCCGAGAATGAAATACCATTCTATTCAATGTCAGTGGCAATTATGGGCGAGGATTTTAACAATCTCATGGGTGCTTTTGTGATGGACCTTGCCAGTGGTTCATATTACCACGCAACGCGTAAAGGCGGTGCGTATAAAAATAACAAAAAAATTAATGTGAGCGGGAAACCCAGGAGTGCTTTTATCATATCTACCGGATTGGTTGGAGGCATTCCGGAATACCTCATGTTTCCAAAAGGGAGATTCAGGATTCTTGGTTGTGCATCCCTTGAAATGTCATTGGTTGCAGAAGGGGTGTTTGATCTTATGGCATATGTCGGTGAAAAGAAGGCCATAAGGAACGTGGACATTGCAGCTTCCACCCTCCTGGTCCGGGAAGCGGGAGGTTTTGTAATGAATGAGCAATTAAAGGATCTGAACATGGGGCTCAGCCTTCTGGAAAAGAGCCAGGTGATTGCCGTAAGCAACAGGGATTTGGTGGTGAAAAAGCATTGAAAGTCGCGTTCATTATAAGGAAAGATTGTCCAAGGTGCGCAAGGATAGTGGAGAGGATTCTGAATATCCTGCCACCAGATGTAGAGACAATATTTGAGGATGAAGTGGGAAAACACCTCAAGGTTCAGACCACAAACGTCGGTTCCATTGCAGCTGACATAATCATAACAATAGGAGGGGATGGAACCGTACTGCTTGCAAGCCAGAAAGCCAAGGGGCCAATTCTGGGAATAAATATGGGGGCACTCGGATTCCTCTCTGAGATTGAACTTGGAAGTGTTGAAGCTTCCATTTACAAATTGATACGTGGTGATTACACGATTGTTGAGGTCATGAGGCTTGCAGTCTACGTAAATGGGGAAATGCGGGGCAAATGCATCAACGAAACGGTGATTCACTCCAAGATGATTTCCAAGGTACGGAGCTTCAAGGTATATGTTGATGGCAACTTCGTGGACAAAACGCGTGCAGATGGGGTTATTATTGCCACGCCCATGGGATCAACCTCTTATTCAATGAGTGCTGGAGGTCCAATTATACTACCTTCCGCAGAAGCCATGGCGCTTGCATTCATTGCACCGGTAACCCTGAGAATCAGGCCAATGGTTGTTTCCTCGAATTCAACTGCACAGATTGTCATGGGTGGAACAAACGAGGAAAGCCTGATAATTCTTGACGGACAGCAGGAAATAGAGATAAAATCCGGTGACCGTGTGGAGATCAGGAAATGTGTGGAACCTGCAAAATTCATCACCATGAGAAGGAATTTCTTCACGAAATTCAGGGAGAAGTTGTTGAAAGATGTGGTCAATTAGGAGAAGAGTAATCAGGATGGTCATGGAGGCTTCGCTGGACAGCCTGCCAAAGGAGTTTGGAGCTTTCCTCAGGGCCGAGAACAAGGTGATTTACGAGATAGCGATCCTGCCGGGTACCATCCAGGGCGATTCACACACGATCTTCCAGCTGTACAATAAACCGATAGACTTCAGCATAGTGGGCTCAATCCATTCGCACCCTTCCGGTGTTATTTCACCATCCGATGCGGATCTCCACATGTTCTCCAATACCGGGCCAATACACATAATTGTGGGATACCCATTCAAGGAATATTCATTCATAGCGTTCAACAGGAAAGGGGAAGCAGAAAAGATTGAGGTAATTGGTTAGGAACCGATATCCAGATAAGATTATTTTAGCCACTGAAGTTTTTGACCTACCAAAATCAGGGAATGCGGATTGCGGTCAATTCAAAAAGAAGTTTATGCTCCACATTGAGGAATGTGGAGGTTATTGTTCAAAGTGTTAAATTTTCCGGGCCAATATATTCTGCTGCTGGCCTTATGATCTTATTATTTTCCACCTGCTCAAAATAGTGGGCATTCCAGCCATAGATTCTTGAGGCTGCAAATACCGGCAGGTAAAAGCTCTCCTCAATTCCGAGGTATTTCATCAATATGGCAGCGTACAGATCGACGTTCGCCGGCAGGTTCTTCTTTTCCCAGAGATAATCCTCAACAGCCTCAGCCGCCTGGAAAAGCGGATAATCAGGTGCGATCTTCTTCAATTCTCCCTTGACAAACTGAGCTCTTGGATCCCTCTTCTTGTATACCCTGTGCCCAAAGCCCATGATCTTTTCACTTTTCTGAACCTTTTCATCAACGTATTTTCTTGCCTCTTCCCTGGAATTTATAGAACCGAGATATTCAAGCACCTCAGAATTTGCCCCTCCGTGCAGTGGCCCTTTTAGCGTTGCAAGGGCAGCGCAGACTGCAGAAACTGGATCGGCAAGAGTGGATGCTGCAACCCTCAAGGCAAAGGTGGAGGCGTTGAATTCATGCTCCATGTAAAGTATCATGAGCTTCTGGAATGATGCAGCATGTTCCATGGTTTTCCCTCCGTTTATGAGGGAATAGAATTTCGCAGAGTAACCCTTCAC
>JAKAUD010000010.1 GCA_021827885.1 Thermoplasmata archaeon
GTCAAATCTATAACAAATGACAAATTGGCTCGATTGAAGCGATTGGAAATGCCACCGTAGCACAGCCTGGTACGTGCGCGTGCTTGGTAAGCACGAGGTCACGGGTTCAAATCCCGTCGGTGGCTTTTTAACAATAGTCTAAAGCCGTAACGTTTAATAGCAGAAAAAGATTCATACTTTTATGGTAAAGCCATTCCCAGAGACAATTGCAGATGAGTTGGAAAGACTTGAGAAGGAGCCATTTGACAAGAAAATTAAGGAGGAGATAAAGAAATTTAACAAGGAGCTAGAAATAAGGGAAAACATAAGCGAGATCAGGCGCTATTTTTACATTCAAAGGCTAAGGAAATTAGCTGAATTGATTCCTAAGAATTTCCTGGATCCTAAGAAGAAGGACATAGATAGGATACTGGACAGTCTTTATAACGGACCTAGAGTGTACAAGGACTGGACAATTAAGAACTACGTCACAATGCTGAAGAAGTTCTATAAGTGGCATTACAAGTCAAAGGGTGCAGCTCTGCCTGAATACATTTCTGACCTTAACGTGAAAATGAAGAACAACACTAAGGCACCTGAGGACCTCATCACAAAAGACGAAATCAGTTCACTCATAGCCAATTCAAGAAACGCAAGGGACAAGGCATTGTTTTCAGTGTTATACGATTCTGGATGCAGACTGGGAGAAATAATCAACATGAGGATCAAGGACCTGAGCTTTGACGAATTTGGCGGCATCCTGAAGGTAACAGGTAAAACTGGATTCAGACAGGTTAGGATAGTGGGTGATTCCATTGCGTATCTGAGAGCATGGCTTGATAACCATCCACAGAAAAATAATCTAAATGCTTATCTGTTCTGCAATCTTTCAGAGAAGATACTGGGGAGAAACCTGACCTATTCAGATGTCTATTCCATCTTTAGGAAGACAGCTAAGAGGTCAGGAATCAAGAAAAGAATTCACCCCCACCTATTCCGTCATACCAGGGCAACAATCCTAGCGAGCAAAGTGACTGAAGCTCCTTTAGAATCTCAAATGGGTTGGGTTCACGGGTCCAAGCAGACGAGGACATACGTTCACCTTTCCCTAAGAGATCAGGATAACGCGATCTTAAAAGCCTATGGAATAAATGTGAATGAAGATGAAACAATAAAGGAAGATAGGCCTAAAGAATGTCCTAGGTGCCATACCTTGAATCCCAGTGACGCACAGTACTGCAGAAACTGCTGGATGCCTTTTGACATGAAGGTAGCGCTGGAAATGGAAGAAAAGGAGAAGAAGCTGCAGGAGGCCGTTATGACATCTGGATACATAGACCCGGTAATAAAGAAGATGATCACCGATTCACCAGATAACGCTAAGTTGCAGCTACTTGTTTCCCTCCTGGAAGATATAGTGGACAACCCTGAGAAGCTGAAAAAGTTCAAGGAGAGTTTGAAATAAAGAGAGTGATCTCATTCAGCAGATAGAAGAAGTAGTCGACGAATATCTTGGAACTCATATCCTTGGATTAGTTTTTAACATATATTGCTTTCAATAATGTTCCAATCGTAAGATGCTGCAAATCAGTGTCCTTCAATATTTAGAGAATAAAGCCTAAATATCGAGACATTATTTTAACGAGATTTCTACCATGGAAGCTCCAAATTATGAAGAAGCTGGAGAAAACTTGCTCAAAAGTGGAAATTTCGAAGAGGCAATTAAGGTGTATGATGCCGCAATTAAACTATCTCCAAATAACCCGGAATATCATTTTAAAATTGGCATAGCCTTTGAAAGTACCGGAAAGCTTCAGGAGGCCCTCAGAGAGTTTAAAACTGCCACCAGTCTAGATTCTAGCAACTCTAAATATCACGGTGCCTTGGGAAGACTGTTACTTGACTTGAAGGAATTTGGGGAGAGCCAGGTCGAAATTGATAAGGCAATTGCACTAGACCCTAAAGACGCAGATTACCATATAGAAAGGGCAAAATTACTCTCTAAAAACGAAAAATATCAAGAAGCTCTGGCTGAAATCAAAATAGCTGAAGAGTTCAATCCAAACTCAGTTTCTCTGCACCTTTCCAAAAGTTCAATTCTTTTTGCTCTTAAAAGATACGAAAATGCGATCCAAGAACTGGATATTGCTATTTCCCTTGAGCCGAGAAACCCCCAAGCTCACGCTGACAAGGCTCTGAATCTTGAGCACCAAGGAAGATATGAAGACGCTATCAGGGAATATGACGCAGCAATTGAGTTAAATCCTGAGGACCCGGAAATATATGTTTCCAAATCTGCAGTATTAAGAGGAATGAAAAAGTACAACGAAGCAAACGATGAACTGGAAAAAGCTATCAAGCTGGAACCAAACAACCCTCGGTATCTCAGATTTAAGTTTGATATCTTGGAGGACAAGAGAAAATTCGAAGATTTTGAAAGGACGAAAAAGACTGAAGAAACAAAATTGAATTATGATAAGAATGCTCGGATAACTGTTCATGATACTGTTAGTATTCCGAGCTTCAAAGATTTGAGTAATTTTGAGTACCTGTTGACAAAAACTGTTCCTGAAAGAATCTTACTAAACGGTGCACATTATATTCAGGTAGCCTTCTTTGTAACAAATCTAAGAGTAGGTATAACGAACCTCGACGGATCCGGCGCGAACTTTATTTGGTATCAATTCTTGACTTCTGCTGATGTTGGGAGGTTCAAAATGCCTCACGTACCAACAGGTGCAACAGGACTCACTCAATATGTAGGAGCGAAAATTGGGCAGACTGTGGCCACCTCAATTATACTTGGCATAAATCGAGATGCACTCAATCTTACCGCTGCTGATGGAACCTGGATGAGTATAAAAGACAAATCTGCCCAAGCACTGTTAAATTTGATTAAGAAAGTTTATACGAACGGCAAGGAAGTTTCCTTGCTGCTTCTCCAAGCACAGGAAAAGGAGAAAGATCACGACCTAGTTGGAACTCTTAACTTGTTTAAAAAAGCTGTGGAATTAGACCCACAAATCCCGAACGCAGAGTATGTAGAGGGGAATCTCGAGTATGTAACCGGAGAGTATGGAAGGGCTCTTACTAAACTTGAAGCGGCAGCAGAGAAGGCTCCAAATGATAGTTCAGTCATTTTATTACTGGCTGACTGTTATTATGCATTACAAAAATTCAGCCAGGCGAGCAGAACTGTAGAAGAACATATAGCACGAGGGTTAAATCCATCTCGTGACCTTATTACAAAGAAACCATTATACGATTTATTTGCAGGAAAGATAGACCTTGCTCTCGAGGAGGCAGAAAGGCACGTTAGAAGTGAACCAGCAGACTCTGAAACTGTTGCAATTTATGCAGCAGCATGTGCAGCTTCAGGTTCTAAAGAGGTTGCATTTACAAACCTGAGTCAAGCTGTTAAGTTTTCGCCGGATAAAAGGACAAAATTTTCAGTTTATGTGGCCAAAGGATTCATGATGGCGAATGATCGGGTCTCAGCAGCAAGAATTGTAAATGAATCACTTACATTCGACCCTGCAAACACGGAACTTATAGAACTAAAGAACCAACTTGGAGAAGTGGAGTCCAGTAAAGATAATGAAGTCAAATCTTTGATAGATTCTTATAAAATTCTTGGTTTGCAACAAGGTGTTGGCAAAGAAATTATTGAGGCGGTCTATCAAACCCTAGTAAAGCAGTATCATCCAGATTCAAACGCCGGGGCGACGCCTGCGGTTAAGAAAATTGCAGAAGAAAAGATGAAGGAAATTACAGAAGCCTACAAAGAAGTAATGAGCCACCTAAATTGAATGTTACTAGCACTTTAAACAAACTTATCATAACAGAAACTGTACTTAAAGGCTTAGGAGGCCAAATCTTAGAGACATGGACTTAGACACCTCTAGCCACATCTTTTCATGTCTCCCTTTACTCAGGAATATACAGCATGGTATTGAGGAAAACCAACACATTTATCAAATATCTATTTAAGCTGCATTTATAATGTTATCATTAAAATGGCGATTGGATGTATCATAGTGTCTTGAATTATGTGAAGAGTCATTTTGTCCCTCCCTTATGCAGGAGACGTGAATCTCTTGTAACCAGAATTATTGGAATTTTTGTTAACCTTTTGGAATTTTACCAGTTGGAATTACCATTTTGTTGTTACTTGACTTTAAAATGTGTTTTGCCATTTACTTTCAAGGATTTCTTACTGTTCGTTGATGGGCTTTTGTTAATATTCCTTCCATTTTTCTTTCTCTACTTCCTTCTATGTAATTCCCATCCTCATCATAGTATTCTGGATACTCTTGAAGCTCCTCTATACCTAGCAGATTGCAGACCTCCTCCTCTTTTTTAAAGAACTCAGGAGTATGCCCCAGTTTTGGTTGATTTAAATTTCCATCCCAGGAGAGTATATGACTATATTCGTGCAAGAGCATGAATGCGTTTGCCTTCGGATAGGACGTCTTCATGACTATAATCAATCGTGATCCCGTTAAAGTCATACCAAAATACTTTCCCTCTTTAATCCCATCAATTGTTTCCCTAACATCTTGATACCTTTCTGCTAGTTGAGTTGCCTCTCTGCTAGGGAAATAGACTAGAGAGTATCCCCCCGCTTTAATAAAATCCCTTAACAGACCAATAACCATACCGTACTTAAAACCCTCACGGACGGATTCAAAGATTCGCATCACCTCCTAAATCGATATTGCGTAGCATTCTACTCTTGCCTAGAACGTCAAATTTCGTGAACATTTTCTCACTGTAATTATTAACAATCATTATCTACTTTAATCTATAAAAATGTAACTAAGGCTGCAATTATAACTATCAGACATACACCATAGACATTTGCCCTGTCTATTTTATTGTGAAACATGCTAGAAAATTTCATTAGGAATGTGACAGATCGAAGAAGTTATCAGGAAAAAGAAGAAGAGGCACTGGATACTAGAACATTAATTGTCTAGGAAGATAAAAGGTAACCCAATCAGTAAATAAACATTCGGATGCTTCTATCCCCATGATGTGATATCTAACGGGCTTAATTTGGAAATGTTTCAGTAGATCGGTAGGGCATTATTGGAAAAAGGTTGTGGAAATTTTGAATAACATTTACACAATGGTGAAATAGAATAAGGTCCGCGGTCATATGATAACCTCAGTTAATATACTGGAAGAAATTGGTCTAACTGGCTACAATTATGTGCTGAAACTTTGCAATTATTCCAACGCTTACGGTCCTCAGACAGGTGAATTATGAGGCTCATAACTCACATATTATTCAGCATTTTCATTCTCCTGCTTACTGCGCGTTTCACCCATTTAGTATATCTGATTCAGATAGTCATTCTCTCCTTCGTGAACATTGTGATAGATAGTGCGGGGCATTCTGCATTCAGAGGCCCTAACAGAACCCCCCTCACGCACTCCCCCTTATCAGCCACTATAGTGGGAGGCGTTTACGGCCTGGCTTCCTATTTCATCCTACCCATTTTCGGCATAGTGACCCCAATTATATTCATGGTGGGTGGAGGGATCGTTGTAGCCTGGTCACATCTATTTCTCGATTCAATGACTTACAATGGAATATATGTGTTCAAGAAGCGCCTTGCTCTGGCACATTTCAAGAACGGATTGATAGACATCCCATTTGTGCTGATTTCTCTGATTGTGATTATCTACCTCCTCGGTTTCTTTCCAGTTGCTATCTGATGTTGTTAGACAAATTTTGAAGGTTGTTACGTATTAATCTCAGTTTTTCTTTATTGCCAAAAATTCAGTGGCGGTATGTTTACCTTATAGGAGGGCCCCCCAACTCGCGAACATACCATCATATAATTTACGACGTCGTGTTCTATAGCTGATTTCATTTCATCTTTCCGATTATAAAAAAATCAAAAAAGAGGAAAGAGGTGGTTATATTGGAGTTATCCACCTCTCCGCATTGTTCATTAGCTCATTGACAAGCTGGCTGTATATGAGGGAATAGTTGTAAGGCGTCAGCCTCCCTTCCTTCGTTCTCTCTGCTAGTTCCAACGGGAACCTTATGAATCCTACCACATCGCTGTATCTTGGAACGACAACCTTCTTCCTGTCCATTATGTCCTTTTGCGTGTATCCACTGTAGGCTTCCATCATCTTCATGTCCATCTGCTCCTCCTTTGGGAACTGCAGGGGGTCGATCATGGGATCGGAGAGGGAGAAGAACTCCTTCCACTCTCCATCCATTCCTCGCACTATTGCAACCTTCATACCTTCAGGTATTTCGAGCATCCTCTTTGCGAACATCTCAGCTGATGAAGGGTGGATGTTAACCCTTCTCAGCGTTGTCTGCGTGTACCTGGACTCAGCCATCCTTGTACTCCTCCATCTGCTTTTCATGTATGAGATTGAAGGTGAGGTCCATGAGCGACCCTATTGCACCATGCATGATCTGCGTCAGTCCCTCATACACGTCCTCCCTGTTGAACCAGCTTTCTGGATCAAGGTTGCCCTCGTTCCTCCATGGAAGCTCGCTGATGTTTGGCAGAATGACTGACAATGTCTCCAGGTGCTTCCTCATGGACCAGAGCGCATCCTCGTCCAGCTTCTTCATCGATTCAGTGCTCAGTGCCTGCATTGAGTACCACAGCTTGAGGTAGCGTTCCTTCATGTCAGCATTCATCTTGTCAGGGTCAAGTCCTCCTCCCCTCTTCTCCTGCTCTATGAGCTTCTTCATGGCACGGACCTTGTCGTAAGCATGCCTGTCCACTGTTTGCTGTTCCCTCAGCCGGTATTCAGTCTGCGTCACCCACAGCTCCTTCGCCCACAGTGGCAAGTCCCTGAGTGGCATGGTATCCAGGTCAGTCTCATAGGGAGTGACGCCGTTCACTATTGTTCCAGTTTCGGTGAGCCCCGGAATGGGACCAGTGATGTTCTTCTCCTCAACCATCTCCATCTTAGGCTCTTCAATGGTCTCAAGCCACGCATTCCAGTCCCTTGGTCCTGAGTATCTGTAGAGTGTTGCATACCCTTCTTCGTGGTATGTTGCAGGACCTGCGACAACGATGTCATGAGGGTTTATGTGACTAATATTGACCTTCACAAGCATGGTCCTCGCACCGTTTATCCTCTCCACCATCTCCTTCAGATCCATTGCTTCCACCTCCTATGTAAGGACAGGGGAGATGTCCCTGTCCAGCAGCCTCAGTATCTCCTCCTGTCCCCTGACTATCCTCACGTCGACCACTTTTCCATTACTGTCGTAGACGGTGATCTTTGCTGTCATGCTTCCGTGTCTGGTTGCTGCTTCTGCCCTGCTTTCGTCCAGTTCAGTAATATAATCTTGATGATAGATGTCATTTATAAATGGTTCCTTCATCGATGTATCAAAAATCTGTTCGTATTCACATTCTTCTATGGACTGTGTTTCGCCACTGGCCAAATTGGATAAGATTATTTCAAACCCTCCACCAGCGTGGCCAAAAGCAGGCCACGTTCTCGTCAGGTAAGTCCTATCATCGTCCCTTTTTCGTAAAGAATCGCTAAATGGTTCCCCGAGATTGTTGTAGAGGATACCACAAAGGGAACGCTGGGGTATATCGTAGAAAAATTTATTAGTGGGGGCATAAGTCATGGAGAGGTATTCTTTTGCATCAATGGAATTTTTGAAATCATTAACTGTCAGAAATACTGCCTTTTCAAACAGTGGATTGTTCTTCTGGTCCAGTCGGATGAGAATCCTTCTTTTCTTAATTCTCAACTTGCCATCAGCGTTGTTTTTGTATCTTGCCACGAGCAATTCATTACGACCTCCTTTCCGTCATTTTTTGCTCTGTTGGTTCTACAGGACAGTTATCTTCTACCTTGTCTACATAACTAGATGAACGGCTGTTGGCTGATTATTATAGCTATCGCAACAATCAGAGTCTTTACCGGACTTATACCTCTTGAAGCGATAATTATAGTTAAATACCTAACTTCTTATACTTATTATACTCTCCAGGAATGAACTTTCTTATCCAACCAATTGCGTAAGAGTTGAACGCCGATATATCCAGGAACGTTCTTTCGATTATTTGCTTGAGATGCCATTCAGACATTACTAGAGTTGTTGACACGACTCTCTTCACACTCTTCCACAGAAACTCAATTGGATTGAGTCTGGAGAATATGGCGGCAGGAACACAAGCCTGATGTTCAGCTCATCTGCCTTCTTTCTTACCGTCAGGGATCTGTGAGATGCAAAGTTGTCCAGTATGACTGTTATCCGCCTGTTGGGGTTGACAATTCTTATCCTGTCAAGGAAGAGGCATACATCTTCCTTCCTTGATTGTTGCATAAAATCAACAGTGCTGTTGCCGTTTATCGAGTAGAACCCGAAGCAGTTAGCCTTATAACTATCAGTTTTCTTGTACTTGGTGGGCCTTAGGAATGATCATGCAACGGTGTTGGATGTTGTTTGCGGGGATGTTTCATCAAGAAACCCTATTATATCCTGATCAACGTCCAGATCGCCTAAGTTTTTTTTAGAATGTCTTCTGCATTCCTGGGTCTGCGGTAATCGTGCTGGTAGGGTTTGGAATAATGCATACCCATCTTCCTTAGTATGGTCCTGATGTGCTTGAGAGTGAACGATGCGTTGAATTTCTCCTTCACTATGCGTTGCACATCTTCCGTAGTCCAGTCGTCCCTCTCCTTCAGAGTATCTCTCAGTCTATTCATATCCTCCTCGGACAGTTTTGGTGGTTTCCCTCCACCAAACCTTGGCACCAGTCCTTCATAACCATCCTCATTCCACCTTTTCTGCCACTGGTACCCCAACATCTTGTACACTCCCACCTTCTCACAAGCCTCTTCCACGGAATCGCCATTGTATCTGTGTCTTATGAAATACAGTCTCTTCAAGATTCGAGTGTTCTATTCAAGTGTTCTTATCCGCTGATCCAGTTCATCCAGAGGCATCTTTCTGTCAATAAGAAGAACCTCCTTCCTACCCATAATGGTATAACATCAGTAAGTATAAGGAGTTTGGTATTTAACTATAGATACCCTTCAGGAAGAAAGGGATGGAGAGAAAGGAGCAGGCAAGGATCTACAGGATGCTTTACGGATACAGATCGTCATCCAATTACGGAAGATACTACTATGATGTCAAGGGACTTCTAGACGCGATTCCATCCATAAGGTATGAGGACGGGAACTTCCTCATACAATCTAACAAAAAGAGAAAGATCACTGAATTCCTGGAGAAGAACAATGCGAGCTACAGGATGTGGAGGGTCATTCCAGATGAAAGTGATATGGAGAAACTGAAATCTACTTAAGATTCATTCAACAGAGCATGGAAATACCGTTTCCATATAGGCTAAGAATATAGTGACAGAATTCTACCTATTAGAAGTATGTCTTCCCTTTCAAATTTTGATAGAGATGAAAAGATGGAATATTGAAGATTGCCAGCAAGAGGTAATTCCTATGCGCTTCATTTGGTGATCTGATTCTAGAATGGTACCAGAGTCATCTAGGAGTAGATTTTTAGATTCCTGTCCTAACTCTATCCTCATTTCTTAAACTCCAGAAGGATACCTCTACTCTACCTTGTTTCGCGTCTTCTGGGTAGTGAGTACCACATTTCATCCAACCAAGCTAATTCTTCTCTGCTGATGTTAGGAACCTCCGCTGAGTGTAAACTCGCATCAAGTTGCTCTGACCTACTTGCTCCTATTATAGCGGACGTAATACCGGGCTGCTGAGTTACCCAATGGACAGCCGTGGCAACCGGGTCCATACCCCGTTCCTTACACCACGATAAATATTTAGAAACTATTTCAAAGGTTGCTGTCTGCCAGTAGCGCTCCCTATACCGTTCACCTGCACTGTTCTCAAGGGTGAAGCGTGTCCCCTCTTCTGGCATAGTCCCTTCCTTATATCTCCCGCTCAACATTCCGCCCGCTAGTGGATTGTAGGCGATCAGCCCTAACCCTTCATCCATTGCCATGGGAACTAGCTCTTCCTCTATCATTCGGAACAGCAGATTATAACGTGGTTGAACACATACAATCCTGAAAAGGTTCTTTCTTTCAGCTATCCCATTCGCCTTTTCGACCTGCCAGGCACGCCAGTTAGACACACCTATATAACGTATTTTCCCCTCGTGGAGAAGGTCATCGAATGCGCTCAACATCTCTTCTATTGGAGTCAGTGGATCAAAGTTATGTATCTGGTACAGATCAATATAATCCGTACCGAGACGCTGAAGACTCTTATCGATGGCACTCATAATGTGTTTCCGGCTCATCCCAACATCGTTTGGTCCAGAACCTGTCGGCATGAAACACTTCGTTGCCAGTACCACTTCGTCGCGTTTTCCCTTCATCCACTCCCCGACTATTGCTTCTGTACCTCCTGCAAATTCGTAAGTCTTGCCCAGAGGATAAGCGTCCGCTGTATCTATGAAATTGATGCCAGAACTGTATGCCTTATCTAGAATTTCAAAGGACGTCTTCTTGTTGGCTTGATTTCCGAATGTCATAGTTCCAATGCAGAGTTCCGTCACTTTTAGTCCGGTTCTTCCGAGATTTCTAATTTTCAATTTCTCCCCTTGATAAAATAGGAGAGCCATTTATAAGCTTATTCAAACATCTTTCATATGTTATCCTGTCTGATCCTATATTTTTTTATGTCGTAAATAAGATTGCCGAGAGCTCCTTCGACTGTTTCTAGGGGGGAAATATGCCTCTTTAGAAACAATTTGCCTTCTGATGTGATGGCATACTGAGTAATAATCCGTCCATTCACCTCTATCTTCTATTCCCTGCTTATGAGTTTCTTCCTTTGGAGTTCTTCAGTAGAACGTAGATCGACCCTGCTCGCAGTTCAGCTTCAATTGAGCGGATATCTCCTTCTGACAATCATTTCATTAGGGGGATTCCACGAGCCCTCTTCTTCCCCTTCCAGAATCCTTCTTTCTAACTGTGGAACTGTGCAAAAACACGATATATCTTTTGCAGAGCTAACTATGTTTGCTAGAGTGATAGATTCCACGACTTCCTATTATTTCTGCTCAGCATCATATTTCTCTGGCAAATCAGATCACCGTTCACGCCAAAAAGCACAGGAGATTTGAGGCCCCCCTCTAGTCTCTCTTTTAACCTTACCAATAATTAAGAGGGCCAGTATATGAATGTTCCTTCCATCAGACTTTTTAGAGCAACACTATTTACTGAAAAGTGTCGCTTGAAAAAGAACCGGACGAGTGGAACATTTACTACTCAGTCACAGGGACGAGTTCAGAAGGTTTATAATGATTTCGATAATGAAGTGAACATGATGCTCACAAAACCAAAAATGACCGAACAGCAGACCCTCTTACTTCAAAGTCTAACGAGAATGATGGAAAAATACAAAGAACCCTACTGGCAGGAGCTGGATAAGAAAGGGGAATATCCAACTAAACTTGTTGACGAATTGGGAAAGAGCGGTTTCATGGGCATTCCAATCTCAGAAGAGTACGGAGGGGCGGGACTTGGGATAAAGGAAGCTTCTATGATCCTTGAAGAGATAAATGCAAGTGGAGGCAATGCACAACCATTTCACGGGCAGTATTACCTTTCTTGGATCATGTCAAAATTTGCCAAAGAGTCCATAAAGAGGGAATATATGCCGAAACTTGCTAGGGGAGAGATCAGAATGCAGAGTATGGCACTTACGGAACCTGAAGCAGGCTCTGAAACAGCAAAGATAAAGACTTTTGCAAAGAAGGAAGGTGATAAGTATGTTATAAATGGACACAAGATTTTTGCCTCAAGAGTCAAATACAGTGACCTCATGGTTTTGGTTACGCGCACGACTCCTTACGAGGAAGTTACCAAAAAGACAGATGGTTTGAGCATTTTCCTAGTTGACCTGAGAAAGGCAAAGGGCTTGGAAGTGAATGAAATAAAAACGATATTCAACAGTCAGACTTATGAACTCTTCATAGAGAATCTAGAGGTTCCAGAGGAGAATCTCATAGGTGAGCTCGGCAACGGATTTAGGCACATACTCGACGCCCTTAACCCTGAAAGAATACTTCTGGCTTCCGAAAGCATAGGAGATGCAAGATGGTTTATAGAGAAGTCCGTAGAATATGCAAATTCACGAAGAGTTTTTGACCGCCCAATCGGTCAGAACCAGGGCATCCAGTTTCCAATTGCTAACGTATACGCCAAACTTGTCGGAGCTAATGCGGTAAGATGGGAGTCCGTTGAACTTTATGATTCTGGTTCTCACGACATGAAACGCATAGGCGAACTTGCAAATATAGCTAAATATCTCGCCTCCGAATGTGCGTGGGAGGCAGCTAATGTGACTATGGACACTTATGCAGGATATGGCGTTGCTGTAGACACTGGGATTCAGAGAAAATTTAGGGAGTCAAGACTATATAAAATTGCCCCGATCTCATCAAATCTGATACTTACTTATATCGGACATAATGTTCTTGGAATGCCAAAGTCGTACTAATCAAGCAAGTTATGTATCGGAATAGTCTTATAAATTTATGATGGTATTTTACTTGTTGGGCTTTGGGAAGTAAGTACATAATCTTCAGTCCTCTTTATGACGAAGAAGACCTTTCCCCCGGATGTTTCTAATGAGACAAATTTTTGGGCCATGTCCAATTTTGCAACTGGCCTCTCAATATTGGTCCGAATGTTCTTCATAATGATCTAGCTTCCTTCTTATAACTTATACCTATTCACAGATATGTATACGTAATACACATTATACTTCCAAGGATGATTCACAGAACTATTTTAGAAACATTTCGGGATGGGTCCCTCGGAATCAGAGCTTTTCTCAGACAAGAGGACAACTGGAGGCCTGATATATCAGAGGAGGAAGGACAGGAAAGAAGCCACATGATTCTGTAGGTGGCTCATTCACAATCTCATGTTTTACATACCTAGATGACTTCTTTCCTAATTTCCAGGTTATCGAAAATTATATAGGAAAGATTAATATGATTTTAATATGGGATTAATAGAGAATTTTAAAGAAGGCAAGACTTCGATTGGTGCTTATACAAGTGATCACGAGATGATTCGACTCATGGCTCACATTGGTTTTGATTGGGTAATGATAGATCAAATGTTCACGGGCAATGACTGGTCTAAAACGGAAAGCCTTGTTACAACAGCCGAAGCTGCTAACATAACTCCTGTTGTAAGAGTCCAATCAAACCCCTGGGTTGGTTATGATCATAGAATCGCAGTTGATGTAACCAGGGCCCAAGGAATAGGGGCTCAGTTCATTTTTGTTTCCCCTTCTAATAAGAAGGAAATAGAGGAATGTCTTGAAGTCTCGAAAGACTGGCATAAAAGAGCATTAACAATTCATCCATTTGATAACTTTGATTGGGAACCTACAATATCTAAAATGAGCAACGAAGCATATATAATGCCTTCTCTTGAAAGCAAAGGTGGCCTTGATGAGCTTGAAGAGATTATGAACTTACCTGGTATAAAAGCTATTAGGATAGGAATGACAGACGCCAGCAGAGTGATAACAGGAAAGGAGAAACCTGATTGGTACAATCCAAAACTTTGGAATTATCTAGAAAAGGCAGTTAAGATAGGTAATGATAAAGGGATCATAGTCGGCGCTAACACAAGTTATGCATATGACATGGAAGAGATGGAAAAAAGGGTAAAGAAACTCCACGATGCCGGTATCAAACTTATACTAATTCAGGGAGCTACATTCCTATTCCAGATCGCAATAGGTAAGTTTGTGAGATCAATCAAAGGTTACATGAAGGAGTAAAGTAGAATAACCATCAATACCAAATCCATGTTGATTGCCATTAAATTTGTTAGAGTGGAATATTTCAAAAACCCCTTCCTATGAAAAAGGATGATCTGACGATTTTGCAAGCAGTTTTTCCTTTATTATTTTTACTGAATGCGCTATGCTGTCCGAAGCCTTTGCATTCATGGCCTTCTAAGTCATCGCACACTTGTTCAAAAATAATTTTCACACAGTCTCAGCCCTATTTTCACCTGACCACCTTCTAGTGGTTGTGAGGGTCTCAAGTTGGAGATGTCTCGACAATCTCCTATTCACCCTTGT
>JAKAUD010000154.1 GCA_021827885.1 Thermoplasmata archaeon
AGTGCTTGAAAAGGAGGGGCTTATCCTGCCTTCCAGGGAAGGCGCAATTCTTACACCAGAGTTTATAGAGAACAAGGAAAAGATTGCAGATGAAGCCAAGGTGCTCGCAGAACAGATGACTGACATGTACCACGACCTGAAGAATTCACTGGTAAAGAAATAACCCGGTAAATGCGCATTATTTCGTATGGATAGGGGAAAGGGTTATGACTCATCACTTCTTTATAGGACCGTAGTGTATTCATGCTCTGGAAAGAGAAAGGCCTTGGAGAAACTGTTTTTGGAGATTATCTCATAAGACGGGCCGAGCCCAAGGATGCCAAGGGGGTCATCAACTGCATGCAGAGTGTCATGGATGAGAGAGTCTTTCTCGTAAGCGAATATTACCTCCTGACTGAAAGAGGCGAACAGGAGAGGATTCGAAGCCCTGACGACCTTACCGTTGTTGCTGAAAAGGATTCAGAGATAATTGGAGTCCTCACCATTCAGCGTGGAATGTACAGGAAGAATCGGCATACTGCAAACCTCGGAATAGCAATCAAGACAGGCCATAGGAGAAAAGGCCTTGGAAAGAAACTGATTTCTTCAGGCATTGACTGGTGCAGGGATAACTACGTGAAAAAGCTCAATCTCGAAGTTTTCTCTTCAAACACTAATGCAATAGGACTTTACGAGACCATGGGATTTGTCGTAGAGGGTGCAAGGAAAGGACAGTTCGTCATAGACGGCAAATATGTGGATGATGTCTTCATGACCTACTGGCTTGAGCCTCCCTTTAATCGAGACCTTGGAGATTTGTTCTGATAACTGCCCAAGATATATCTGATTGAATAATTTCCGACAAAGAAATGATTCTTTATACGTTCTTCCTCCCAACAAGTTTATTAATCTCAATTATTACTGAATTCCCATATGAAATCAATGATATGGAACATTGACTACTTTTGCAACCTGAGGTGCAAGAGTTGCAATGCCTGGCAGGGAAAGATCTTCTTCCCCGAAGAACTCATTGACAAGCACATCGCTGAGATGAAGAAGAACAAAATCAAGATTGTTTCACTGACAGGAGGAGAGCCTACTCTCAACAAGTCTGTTGAATCCATAGTGAAAAGACTCAAGGAAAACCACTTTATCACTCACATTGCTTCCAATGGGACGAATCCATATGTTCTGAGAAAAATTATCCCATATCTTGATGGCATGACAATTTCGCTTGACAGCAATATACCTGAGGAACATAACGAATACAGAGGCCTTAAGATCTTTGACACTGTTGTCAAGACCATAAAAGAGTCGAAAGACAAAGTGAAGGTACTAACCGCCAACGCGCTAGTGACCAATTTCAATTACTTCAAAGTCAAGAACATGGTTGAGTATGCCAACGAAGAGCTTGGAGTGCCACTTTCAATGTGCTTCCCAGACCAGAGTTCATACTACTTCCAGGACTTTCAGGTAGAGCCAGCAATGATAAGACAGGCTTTCTCATATGCTGCAGACCACTACAATGACCACGTCTTCGGGAACACTAGAAGCTACTACAAGGAAGCTGTTGATTATTTAGACGGCAAGATGGTGTCCCAGTGCAGAGCTGGCCAAACCACGTACTACACAGATTACCGCGGTAAGGTGCACCCATGTTTCACACATATGGAAGTAGTGCTGAACAAGAAACCAAGCTGGGAATACTACGACAACCAGTGCAATGACTGTTTTACCCAGTGCTTCAGGGAACCTTCAATAGAGAACCCGTTAGAGGATGTCAAGCTTGTTTCCAAGATCTGGTGGTTCAATCATGTCAAGAACAGGAAGCCGGCATCAGGATACATCACTCCTTCTGCCTCGAGCTGATAGCAGAATTTATTTTCTCAACTATTCTTTTGAACACTTTTTTACATTTAGGTTTTTGACCATCTCTTTATAAATAGGGCGTCTCAAGTTTTAGCAAGCGACGATTTTCATTATCCCCCTTGGCTTTTCTCCCGATTCTCTGATTGATATAACTATGAGATTATATGCAATGACCTTGAGTCCAATTGCAACATCATAATCCCTGTTTACCAGATATTCTCACACTGGAGGATCTCCTCCAGTATGGAGAATGTGGGCTCAATTTCCAACATGAGGGAATAGGGCGAAGCATGTTCCCTCCTCAGATCAATGCAGATCTTCCTGTTTACCGGTAATCTCTCAGGAACAATGCCTCTCCTCCTGTTTGTGTCTATGACAGGAAAGGCATGTGTGTTTTCAAACACATAATCGTATGTGCCTGGAGTGTCATAAGCTGAATCTCCCGAGGCATGGGAGAAATTCCTGACAGAATCCACCATGTCATGGGAAACTCTTGAATCATGGATGTTACCCTTTGTAACAAGCCATTCCACGATCAAAAGGGAATCCGCATCAAGTGTCATATGGCATTTCCTGCCATAAGACCACCCTCTGGTGGTCCCTGGCCATCCACTCTCAGGATCTTTGTAATTTCCCCGGGTCTTTCTCCTTGCTGCTGTGGAATGCTTGCAGGTGTGGATCATGAATGATTCCATTGCAGCAATGGATTCCATGGAATACAGGAAGGCGATCTCCCCGTTTATTGTGTGAAGATCAAGCACCCTCGCTCTCCTTGACAGGAGTTGGAAGCCTTGTATTTCCTTCACTCCAACCATTGCAATATATTCTTCACGGTTTGTGAGGAATTCCCTGGCTGATCTGCAGGATATTGTGAAGGTCTGCAACAAGATCAGGAGCCTCATTATCTGTCGATCTGTGGACTTTCTCTTCCGATCAACATGAGAAACAATATTGCCCATGATCTCAATAATCCGTGGGATATGCTTCTCCGGCATACCCCAATATTCTCATTTTGTTAATAATGATCGATATCAGTCGGACATTTCATGAAACTTGGGACACCATAAAAAATCTAGATTTAAATACTCTTGTGAGAGGGTTATAAAAACCATAAAAAGACATAGACTCCTGTAGCGATTTTAGCTGTTTATCCAATGAAATGCGCCTTATAAAAAAAGGTTATATATCAAAATTACAATTTGGTGAAGTCCAAATCATGGAGCTTAGATACTTTATTATCCGGAGATTATTGCTGTTAATACCAACTTTGCTTGGACTTGTTCTCTTGGTTTTTTTCCTTATGAGGGCTTTTCCAGATTCCTATCTGGTATCGAGATTTATCAACACCAAGTCATCAGTGCCGGTATCTGTTCAGATAGCTAATGCAAAGGCAGCCCTTGGATTGAACTACCCTGTTTTCGTTCAGTATTTTTTCTATCTTGAGACTCTGTTTACCGGGAACTGGGGTACCATGAGCACTCCTATATACACGGGCTCTGTACTCAAGGGCATCGAACTTTACTTCCCATCCACAATTCAGATTGCGATATTTGCAACTGTGCTTTCCGTAATAATAGCCATACCTCTAGGCACATACATAGGATCAAAGCCAAACTCTGCAGCCGATCAGGTAGGTAGAGTTTTCTCCTTGGGCTTTTATGCCATGCCGGTTTTCATGCTGGCCCTCTTGCTTCAGATCATTTTTGGATCAGGCATTCTACCAGGTAATCCACTTGGGGTTTTTCCAGTTGCTGGGAAATTTTCTCCTACAGCCATTCCAGCCGTCCCGCCATCGTGGTTTAATCCATCGACTGGACTCACGAGCCCCACCCACCTTCCCCTCATAGACGCATTAATACATGGTGACTGGGAGTTGGCATATAGTTCCCTGATCTACCTCGCACTACCCGTCATTACAGTAACACTTTCCCTCCTTGCAGGTATCCTAAGGTTCATAAGGGCAGGGATGGTTGATGCTTCAAACCAGGAGTATGTGAAAACCGCAAGATCAAAAGGTGTTCCTGAGGGTATGATCATAAAGAGGCATGTGAGAAAGAATGCACTCATTCCCACAGTGACTATACTGGGCCTGCTTTTTGCATCCCTGCTGGGCGGAGTCATAGTTGTTGAAGAGGTATTTAACTATATCGGAATGGGCGTACTTACAATCAACGCTGTCCAGAGCATTTCCATATATGGTGTGCTTGGCACAACATTCGTTTTTGGCGTTACACTAATGGCGGCCAACCTGATCGTAGATATTGCTTACGCATTCATAGATCCAAGGATAAGGTACTGAGGTGGTAAATTATGGTAGATACTAATGTAACACAGGTTCGGCAACTGACCGAAAAGAAAAGGCACCCAATGATAGAGGACTATTCCCACACATTCAGGCTTCTCCTGAAGAATAAATTAGCCGCCGTGGGCATGTTCGTAACTGCAATATATTTTATAATTGCACTTCTTGATGTTGTTTATCCAAGATGGCTTGGAGTTTCCAACATTAACGACATATCCAGCTTTGGAATCCCGACCAGTGTTACACCCCCATACTTTGGATTTTCACACGGTTGGGTCGGAATACTGGGATATACACAGTATTTTGCAGCAAATTATCCACTATTGCCGATATCACTTGCGGCTATTAAATTCGATTTAGGATATTCCCTTCTTATAGTTCTTACCGGAGCTTTTGTAGGCACGGTCATTGGTTCACTTGCTGGATACAAGGGAGGATATATAGATGAAATCCTTATGAGGATTACAGACGTATTTTACAGTCTTCCTTTTCTTGTACTTGCGCTGGCTTTTATCTTCCTTCTTGGAAGGAACCTCATTGAGGCAGTATATGCTCTTATGATCATATGGTGGCCAATATACGCAAGGCTTGCAAGAGGACAAGCACTTTACATAAAGTCATTGAAATTTGTGGAAGCCGCTACTGCCTCCGGGGCCTCAACTGGAAGAAATGTAATGTCACATGTCCTTCCAAATGTACTTTCGCCGGTATTTGTGCAGATTTCCCTAGACCTGGGAAGCATCATGCAGCTGTTTGCGGTGCTTTTTTTCCTCAATGTAATTAGCAGTCCTTACCTCCCCGAACTGGGAAACATCATAAACCAGGGACAGCAGTGGCTAGCAATTGGAATCTGGTGGCCAGTCATAATACCAGGCATATTCATTCTGCTATTCACTATATCAATAAATCTCTTGGGTGATGGCCTCCGAGATGTACTAGACCCTAAATTGAGAAGGTAAATTTAATGATAGAAGAACAACAGGAATTAAAGACCACTAGATATGATGAAGCCTACCTCAGAGTTGAAAATCTTGTTACCAGATTTTTTACATCTAAAGGTATTGTGAAAGCCCTAGATGGTGTTTCCTTTTCTGTCAAGAAAGGCGAAATATTTGGCCTAGTTGGCGAAAGCGGTTGTGGAAAGAGCGTTACTGCAACCTCAATACTTGATTTGATACCCGATCCACCAGGAAGAATTATTTCCGGTTCTATTTATATTGATAATTACAATATTATCGGGGATCTTGACAGACTTGCCAAGATAACCGTGAAATCTGAAACTGATGTGAGGGTCAAGAGGAACAAGAAGCTCATAAAAAGGCACAACTTTGTGATTTCCAAGATCAGGGGGAAGAAAATAGCAATGATTTTTCAGGAACCTTCCCTGGCACTGAATCCGGTTATCTCTATTGGAAAGCAGATCTCAGAGAACATCCTTCTGCACAACAGAGTGGAGATTGCGAACTCGATCATCAGGAGAGAAAGCCTTACTGAGAAAGATGTTGAAGATTTCTACAAGGACATTAAAGCTACCAAGGGAGACGTGAGGCCCTATATCAACAAATGGACCAGACTTTATGCGGTCCCTGTCGCAGAAGATGAGATCGTAAATATTCTCAGAAGCGGTGCAGATGAATCTATGACTTTGAGGGAACTTACTCAGGCAGTGTTTGAGAAAAAGCGCGGCAATGACCTGACACTCATCTCAACAATGCGAGATTACTACAAACGTGAGGAGGAACTGTTCTCTCTGACTTTGAACCTTTTAGAGGCTGAAGCCAACAATGACATGAACAAGATTGCCCTGCTGGAAGAGCAGATATCCAATCTGAGATATAACCTGAAGAAGGAATTTTCGGGATTTATATGGAACAAAAGGTTTAGAAAAAGTAAATATGAGCAGGTGTTTGAGGAAGAGGCAAGACGAAGGGGGATTGAACTCCTGACCCTAGTTAACATAGCCGAACCTTCCAGGGTTTACGATTCCTATCCACATGAATTGAGTGGAGGAATGCAGCAGAGGGCAATGATCGCAATGGCCATTGCTTCTAACCCGACAATGCTCATTGCGGACGAACCTACGACTGCACTAGATGTAACAACACAGGCCCAAATTCTCGATCTCATACGCGATCTCAACAAGGTTACTGGAACATCAGTTCTCTTCATCACCCATGATCTAGCTGTAATTGCAGAAATGTGCCAGCGGCTTGGTGTAATGTATGCTGGAAACTTAGTGGAAGAGGGTCCCGCGAGCGAACTGTTCAACAATCCACTTCACCCATACACCACCGGCTTGCTCAGCTCTATTCCAAGGTCTGATGTGAAGTCGAAGTCTGAGATTAAACTGGAATCAATTCCAGGATCTGTACCGAATCTCATTGCCCCGCCGTCAGGATGCAGATTCCACCCAAGATGCAAATTCAAGATGGACATATGTTCTGAACAGAAACCAGCTCTGGTCTCAGTCGAAAAAGACCACAAAGTAGCATGTTTCCTTTACTCAAAGGAGGTGTCAAATTAAATGAAAGAAGATCAGAAGATACTGCTGCACGTATCCCGTCTTAAGAAATATTTTCCAATCAGTTCTAACTTACTAAAGGCTGGAGGCAGAGTAAAAGCCCTGGACGATGTGACTTTCTCATTAAGGGAAGGGGAGACGCTTGGCGTAGTGGGAGAAACCGGATGTGGAAAGACCACTTTGGGACGAACTATCCTGGGTCTGATTTCAGCTACAGACGGAAATGTTTACTTCAACCTTCCAGAAGATGAAATGAATGAGATTGTTGAAATGGAAGACAGACTATTCAATCTTCAGGAGAAAGCCAACCCAACCCCTGATGAAAAGAAGGAGATTTCAAAGCTTGAAAATGAACTTGACAAGATCAGGTCTGAGAAGTCTCTAACAAAGCTGTCTAACAGAAAAATCAGAGATTACAGGAAGTACATGCAGCCAATTTTCCAGGATCCATTCAGTTCACTGGACCCGAGAAAACTCATTAAGGACATAATCGCAGAGCCGATGAAGCTGCTCACTGACCTTTCTGGTGATGACATCTTCAGGAAAGAGAAAGAGCTTATTGAGGAAATAGGACTAAGCGAAGATCATCTATACAGGTTCCCTCATGAGTTCAGCGGCGGACAAAGGCAACGAATCGGAATTGCAAGGGCAATAGGAATAGAGCCTAAGCTGCTGGTTCTGGATGAGCCCACCTCTGCTTTGGATGTATCAGTGCAAGCGCAGATTCTCAATATGCTGAAGGAAATCCAGAAAGACCGGGGTCTTTCTTACCTCTTTATTTCACACCATCTCAATGTCATAAGATTGATGGCAGACAGGGTAGCTGTCATGTACCTCGGGAGAGTGGCTGAAATTACTGATACAGACAGGCTGTTCACTGAAATGCTCCATCCTTATACCAAGGCCCTGCTCTCTGCAATTCCTTCCATAGATCCGGAGAAGAGAAAAGGCAGAATAATTCTGGAAGGAGAAATCCCCAGCCCTGCTTCCCCGCCAAAGGGCTGCTACTTCCACCCAAGATGCCCTGAAGCGATGAAGAATTGCGGATGGTCTCCAAGGGATATAGCAGGACCCGTGAGGTCAATGCTGGAACCTTTCAGGAACCCTGAGGCCAAGGATTTCCCCCCTGTGGCTGAAATTGTCACTGACGAGGAGGCAAATTCACTTGATATAGTGCTAGCTGCCCCGAGCCCAGATATAGGGGCTACACTCGCCCTCCTCAACCAGCTTATAGAGAAGGAGGAAAGTAGCGTGGCCGGAATTAAGTTCAGTTCTATTGAAAGCGTCAAGTTCCTCGACGACATGACTACTATTAGGATCCGGCAGATCACTCCTGACGTTCCAAATTTGAAGGAGGTAAGGAAGGGGCATTATGTTTCATGCCTTCTCTACAATGAACCTATTGAGAAGAGACAGGAAGAAGTTATAGAGAATGCCTCAGCAGAAGCCTCCACGGATTAGGCAACGAGGAGTAGATGAACCTGACAGGGAGAGGTTCACTTCCAAAGATCTCACCCGCAAGCAGGTAATCTTCTATATTTTTGAAGATTTTTTCAAGGGCTTCTTCATTTTCCTTTCACTCTTTTTGGACGGTGCCGTAGTTTTTTATCTCTACCAGGAACCGTTCCTTTACAAACTCTCGCAAGATCTCATAGTCTACGGAATTCCGATTTACGAGCTTTACCTCATACTGCTATCAATTTTCATTGATAGTTTCCTCCTGTGGCTGGAAATAAGGTATTACCTGAAACTGTTTGGCGAAGAAGCATTAAAAAAAAGATATGAAACAAAGTCAGATAGAGAGGCAAGAAAAAAAAGAGAGCTTGAAGGGAACGACGGCAATCAGTAAACAACTACTAACGATGGATTGCCTTCTGTACTAGCCCATTGAGGAAGTATGCTATCCCGCCAAGGATGAAAATTATCCCAATCCATGAGTACAGTACATCTCTGCCAAATAGTGTGAATCCAACCGCTGTTACCAATAGGCCAGTGATCACCTGTGCAAACCACGGAAGATTTATTCGTATGCCCCCTCCATTCTTGAACAGATAAGACTTCTCAGAATTCCTAAGTTTAAGCTTTCCATAATAATAATCCCTGTCCGAATGCATGTTTATGAGACTCATTCCCACAAGGATAATTCCTCCCACCATTGATATTATTCCGGGAGCCAGAAGGTAAATGTTGGCATTAGGGTACTGGTACACTGTCTGTGAATAATAGACTGGTGCATCAAAAAATGTATTGTTTGGAGCATTGATCTTCAGGAGATAGGACATGTGGTAAATTGTGTTCGGTATGGCAATATCAACTGAATCCGTCAGTTGACCGCTCACAATAGGAGTTTCCGGGCCAAAACCTACGGCAAGATTGGTGTCATTTACGAAATAGACTGTGTATGTCAAGGTTTGATGCCCTGGATCACTGATATTCATGTATATGGGGAAACCAGGCGCTTCTGCATAGAGATTGAGTTGGCCCGCATATCCCTGTTGAGAATTATGGGGATTGTTTGTAATTATTATTGTTCCTGTTTGCTGACTGACAAATGGGGTTATATACATTCCCGAAATAGATATTAGCAGGGCTCCTGCCACTAAGAGTGTTATGGCCAGCTCCAGTAAACGATCTGCTTTGAGAATGAAATAAAATTTCTTAAGCCGGTTTGCTTCACCTTTCGACCTCCTTATCCTAATATCTGTGGCCATTAGTTATCATCTCCTATAAATGCATATATGTATCATAAAACAAAATTAGATAATAAACTGATTGCAAAAAATTATAGTATTTAAGAATCAAAAAAATAAAAAAATAAAAATTTGGAATTAGATTATTTTCAAGTGGCGGTGCTATTGTAGCTCAGCAGATTGTAAACCAGTTCCTGTCCAGCTCCCACCAACAAGTTCTCCTGATAGTTGACAATGTCATTGCCGTTAATCTTGGAACTTATTGTCCAGAACAGGTTTGCCTGGTACAGGTAGACGTTCATTGTCTGGTTGATGATAAATCCGTTTACCCTCTGGAAATAGAACTTCTGCTGTGCAAGTGTGGTTGCCTTCGTTCCATTCGTGTAGTTCTGTATCATCTGTTCCGCAAAGTGATACTCCGTCATGTTTGGCGCGAAGTTGTGGAACGGCGATGATGTACTGGCGTTTCCTCCAGCAAGGAACCATGGGTTGTAGCTCGCTGCACTCATGTAAGTTGATGTGTTGCTTGGCATGGACATCGAGTTCTCATAGTCCGTTGGGAAGATGAAGTCAGGCGACCATCCGCCCCAGCTTATTGGCATTGGGTTCTGTCCTGGTATAAGGTACGTTGCAAAGAGCTGGGTGTAAGTGGATGGTACCACTGGGAATGATGCTCCTCCAATGACCTTGGCCATTACATTACCCCATGTCGTTGCTGCTGCGGTATCCGGGCTGTCACCAGTCGGCAGGAATATAGGTATTACAAGGGGGCTTCCGTGATACTTGAATACTCCACTCACATTTTGGATTCCCATAGCAGCCGCCCCATCTTGCACACCACTCGGTGCATTTACGAACTTGTTCCAGTAGTACTGAGCCGCAGACAAGTTGGAAAACGCTGACCCATTCTTGTTATGGAAGTGGTATCCAAGTGCGTCAAGCTGTGCAATGCTCTGGTTAAAGAGCATGCCAGGTGGCAGCATTCCTGCATATGATGAATCAAATGTCGTGTTGTATAGCGCATTCCCAAGCTGATCATTCAAGTACTTCGAGTAGTTGAATGCATATGAGAAGGCCTTCCTCACATTTAGGTTCATGAAGAAGTTGGCTGGCACATTCGCATTGTGCACTATGGTTCCAAGTTCCTGCGTGTTTGTGTTCAAGTTGAAGTTAAAGAAGTATATGCCAAGCGTCGGGAACTCCTTTATCTGCAGGCTCGGGTTTGGATTCAGCGGAATTCCAGCCTTATGTACTCCAGCAAGCTGTTCAATCTGGGGCCAGTATGGTGTTGCTGGTATTCCAGTTGCGGACTGTGCAGCTCCTGATTTGAGTTCAAGGAATGCTGTGGAAGGCTGCGAGAAGTACTGCAGTGTCACTGTTGTGATTGATGCTACTGGGTCCCATGAGCCAGGTGATACGAAGTTCGGGTTCTTTGTAAGAACGATCTGTGAACCTGGAAGGTTGTATGAAATCATGTAAGGTCCGTCCGCCATGATGTGGTTCTGCACATATGTGTTGTAGTTTGCAAGGTTTCCGGTCTCTGAGTAGTTCACGAAACCTGATGGTGTGAACTGGATTCCGTCGCCGTGAGCAATGAGCCAGTTCGCATCAATTGGGCTGGCTTCTGTCTGTGCTACCAACTGGAATACAACAGATGTTGGAACTGTCTGCAGAAAGTGCAGTGTTACGTTGTTTGTGTTGTTGTTATATGTGACTGCGTGCGTAATTGCTGCATAGGATGTATTGAATCCTCCTCCGGCTGCGGGCGGGATCAGGTAGTCACCAAGCAGGTATCCTCCAGTTCCCGGGTTTCCGTTAGCGAACAGAAGCAATCTGACAAATCCGTAATAGGCGTCGTACGCAGTAACAGGTGTTCCGTCCTGCCACTTCAGGTTACTCCTTACGTGGAAGGTGAAGTTCGTGTAGTTTGCATTTATTCCGCCGTTTGCAACAGATGGTACAGCTGAAGCAACGTCAGGCACGAACGAACTGGAAGAAGACCCATTGTAATAGACAAGGGGCATCATAGTGTTTGCCAGGACCTCAGCATCTACAGTGAAGAATGCTATCTGTGGGTCAAGGGTCGTGTAACCACCGGCTGCTACCTCTGCACTTGTGAATGACTGTCCATTTATTGGGGCTACGAACTGGTTTGCATTCTTAATTGCCACGACGTCATAGTAGTATGTTGATGTGTATACTCCCTGTGAAGGGTCAATCTCACCAACACTGAGAGGTGCGCTAACACCGGGGATTTCAAGCGTTATGGTGACATTTGTGTTGTGAACGTAGGTCACTGTTGTTGACGGGTTAGTGTACACAAGACTGCTGTTGGCAACATAAGACTGTTCGGATGTGTTCCACATTGTAACCGATTCCTTTGGCCCGTATTCCACTGTAGAACCCTTCTGCAACAGGAAAGTGGTGTTCTTGTCCGTACTCAGGATCTGCAGCATCGTTGCCTGTTTAAAGTTGTATGAGTGGTTCATTACAAGGTTGTATGAAGTCGTTGTGTTGTTGAATTTCTGCGTTAGCCCAGCTGAAGAGCTGGTGCTGTTCAAATATGAACCGTTTGTCAGGAAAGCAACTGTGGCATTACCGCCCTTAACGGTAAAGTTTGTGCCTGCAAAAACTGTGACTGTTTTACTCAACGGGAGAGACATGTTCGTCTCTGTGTTGTAGGTCACGTTGGCTGAAGTGTACGTTACATTTGTGTCGGCAGAAGTCGATACATTTGTTCCGGCAAGGTATGAAAGGAGTGGTGGTACTGTTGTGTAGTTGTTAACAGTTGTACCATAGGTAAGGTTTGTGACATTTCCGTAGTGTACTGTTTCGCCTGCTTTATAGCTGACCATTGTTGTGTTCGTAACTGTTGTCGCAACGTTGTTTGTAGTCATTGGCACTGCAGTTGTCGTCTGTAGGGCGAACACATAATTGCCGCTCAGGTTGGACATGTTGAAATACGAGTTTGATGGTGCAAGCTGGTACTGTCCGTCTGTCATGCTATAATAGTATGGTAGGACAGTTGAGTTGACAAGTGTTCCGTTCTGATATACATTAAGTGTCTGCCCGATCACTGAGTGAACTCCGTCTGTTGGTTCCGAGAAGTAACCAGCGATGAAGCTGAGATTAACTCCCGGATTAAAGATCATGGAGTTGTTCACAAGTGGTGCGGTAGAATTTGACTGAAGCTGAAGAAGTCCGAATGAAAGTGCTGTGTTGACTGAAGATGCAGTAATGTGCACCGGAACCAGGCTTTGGTAATTGTCAAAGGACGAGCCACCGTAATTGAAAGTATATGTTATGAAATAGTCACCAGGAGAAGTGAATGTGTGTCTTAGGGTAACCTGGTTACTTCCTTGGTAATCATACATATTACTGTGGGTATCTCCCCAGTTAACGGTCAACGTTTTGAACACGCCATTCGACTGCAAAGTCAAATTATATGGCTGATCGAGTGTAGCCACATTTGCAGCCGAAACTACTTTAGCGGAAGAACCGCCAGGATGATATTCGGTCAGAACAGCCAGTGCTGCGATCACTACTATGAGCACCACAATCACTGCTATCCACTTTCCGCTTCCAGAGGGGCGCCTTGGAGGCACTACCCTGGATGCTACCTGTGGTTCTCCCGGAGATTTCTCATTATTTCCTTGATTTTCCATTTAATTCCTCCGATAGAATTCTTTGCCAATTGGAATTTATGTATATAAATGTTCTTGTAGATATGTAACTTTTCATGTATGCGAAAGTGCGTGAAGACCGGAGTAAAATAAAAGTTTGTAAGAGATAAAAGTTAGAAAAATTCTGAAAGTGCTTCTGGAGTGAGCTTCACAGGAGGTTTCTCAATGAGGGCTTTTGATGAAATAACCGGATCATAGTCCTCATAGGTCTTGGCGTCAATCTCATAGAGGACACCGATGGGGATCTTGTCGCCCCATTCCTGTGCAAGCTTGTAAGCCATGTCGAAATCTTTCACATCAGTTTCTGGCTTGTAAACCCGCTGCCTGAAATAATCATATGTGTTGATCTTGTTATAAGTAACACATGGACTGAAAACGTCTATGAACGAAAATCCCTTGTGCTTGATTCCTCTCTTTATGACTTCCCTCAGGTGGAGAGCGTCTCCAGAGAAAGCCCTTGCAACAAATGTTGCTCCTGCGGTCAGGGCAATTGTGAGGGGATTCAGTGGTTTCTCTATATTGCCTTCCGGTGTTGATTTCGTTTTCATACCAAGCTGGGATGTTGGAGAAGCCTGTCCGGTTGTAAGGCCGAATATCTGGTTGTCAGATACGATGTATGTTATGTCGACGTTCCTCTTTGCAGTGTGGTAGAAGT
>JAKAUD010000170.1 GCA_021827885.1 Thermoplasmata archaeon
ACACAGGGGCATGAACCGTGGCGGCAAATGCGAATCCGGGATAGGTGATTGAGATTATTGCAACTATTGCCAGAGCAAGTAACTTCTTTTGCATCATTAAACCGTAAGAAGTCTATTCGTACTCGTAGATATATTTTTCCTGCACATTTATCGGTTTCAGAAGGGCAAATGCACTGGAACGGTATGAGAGAATATGTCCGGGGGAGACGACCCTCCCTGTTATTATATACATGAAACTCAAAGTGAGATTCTGGGTCGATTTTCCGGCCGCTTTAAATACCGGAGACTCAAAAAATGAATGCAGAGGGAGAAAAATACGGGATAAAACCAAGGAAGAAGTACCGGAGGCAGGTATGGCTCCTGAATGGTAAGGCCATAATAGTGGATCCAATTGAAAAAAGGAATTCTGAAACAGAGAATGAGAGAAAGGAGGAATAGGAAATGGCACAGAAATGGATAACAAAGAAGAAGGGAAATGAAAGCAAGCACATCAGGATAGAAACAGGCAGGAAGCCGAGGGAGATAGAGGTATGGGACGTCGGGCAGACACCATCAGAACTGGAGAAGCAGGCATGGAACATGCTTGGAGACCTCAGCAAGGTATCCAGCGTGGATCAGCTCTTGCTGCATATGAAGAAGTACAGTGGTACACTTGGTGACTATTCCGGATTCAATTCTCTCCTGATCTATATGCAGAACAGGAACGCCACAATCGTGAGATCTGCAAATGAATGGAAATACTTTGGAAGGGAAGTAAAGGACAGTGCGACTCCAATTTCTGTACTGTATCCATTGGGCATACCATCCAAGGCAGGTCCCGGAAAAGTCAAGGATTTCATTGAGAAAAAGAGACAGGAAGGTCTGGACGACGAGGCAATCGAACAGCTGGTCAGGGAGAAATTCAATATGGAAAGGACAGGTACAGCATATGTGTTTGGAACCGGAAAAGTATACGACATATCACAGACACAGGGCATTCCGGGAAAGATGAAACCCGTTGAGGAGGATGTCAGGGCCACAACCCTGTATAATACTCTCAAGAAGATAGCCAGGGACCATTACACAGTTGAAGAGGAAACAATACTGAATGGTGCACGCGGTTATACCGCACATTCAGGTGAAGGGCAGAAAATTGTTGTCATGAAAATACCAGGTGAAGACGTGAACGTTCTGCATACCCTGATCCATGAGATGTCCCATGCAAGACTGGAACACCTGTACAGGAAGGATCTTCCTCGAGGGATCGCAGAATCTGAAGCTGAACTGTCAACCTATCTTGTAGGGGCGCATTTTGGCTTTGACTTCAGGGAGGATTCCGCTGCAAACATCAAGGGATGGCTTGATAATGCGAAATCACAGGGCAAGGTGTTGGGAAAGGAGAACCTTGACAGGGTGATGAATAACGCAAGGTGGCTGATTAATGAAATTTCATCCACACTGAGCTAATGTGGATATGTTGAAACGGGAATTACCAAAGGAGCAAGTTTTTCCCTAGTAAGGAAAAATGAGGAAATAAACAAAGTGTGCATCTGTGTTAGATTCTCAGTGGAACTGCCACAGTTTAAACCAGATTTATTTCCACGTCCTAACATCTGTGCACTCTTTATTATGTCCAGCAGAAATCCCTTTATCACCAATTTTAAAAAAGAATTTTTTAAAATCCAAATAAGTGTGCTCTTCAGAAAACACAGTGATCTTAACGCAATAAGTAATATTGTTTTCCAAGTATGATGGTGAGAATTCCTCAGGAATGTAAAAGCGTGAAGAATATTCTGATAGGGGAGGAATCGTTATAAGCTCAGATTCGTTCCATTGTGGGAAATAATAGTATGAACCGCTAGCTCCAAAAACCGCCCATACGGATGTTTCAGGGGAAGCATAGTAGACATCGAGCGAAAAGAGAAATTTTGCAGTGATATTTTCATGTGGAAATATATTAATTGAGACATATGTTACATCTTTATACGGGCTATGCTTCGTAATATCCTCTTGAGCTAATCCTTTTGGCTTATAATTGTCAAGATCGCCGTGTTCCCACGGCAGATAATAGCTACCTACTCCTTTCCCATTATCATCCTCAATGGTAGCCAAGACTTTACAAGAATGCGCTGGGTACTTGCCGACATTGGTAACTAAAATTCTTATTTCTGGGTTTTCTATGATTCCAGCTTCGTATTTTATGGCTTGTAATCGGATTGAAAATTTAGGCCTCTGAAACCTGGTGATTACTATGGGAACTAGAATTGCAATAACGGCTATAATTGCTAAAATTAGCGTTCCTAACGCATTAATGTCTTGCAGGAGAGAAAGGTCATTCACAAGCAACTGAAACCCATCTTACTCTTATTTTTTTCTAATACCAAATATTGCTTTCGCCATTAGAGTTGGTGCTTTGCTGGAGTATGTTGTCTATTCCCCTAGTGGTATTATTGAATTATATCGAAGCATGTTGTATAAGGTATTTGAATCATAACCCTTGTCATCAAAGACTATTATATCTATATCTATCATGGAACTAATCAGATTCTTTCTTGTCTTTGTGTTATATAAACGATCATAATTGATGTTGAATGATATCAATGGCATATCATTAATTGAAATGGCGTCATCGGAGGGCTGATGATGCCTTCCACCTTAAGCTGAAACATGTCCTTGGAGGTGTGTCGCTCCTGTCTTTGCTTGCTGCATTCGAGGTGTTCTCAATACCTGCTGCAAGTGGAATCATTGAATTGTTTGTGCTGACAAAATTATCAGCGGCTGAAGTGTGGTTTGGAACTGCAGCACTTACTGGGTTTGCTGCGGTGTATCTCCATCATGAGGAACAGGAAAAAGATTTATAATGACTTATCATGATAGAAGTATGTATAGGCACTCTGACAGGGTGGATATTGTAAAATACATCAGTATGGTAGGAATGCTTGGTGGACTATTCCTCATACTCCTTGGCGTTGGGGTAATATGATTTATTAATCGCCGAGATAGGGAAAATATCTGAGGTAATGATATCCATAAGGACGCAAGACTCGAGAGAGGAAAAAAGGAAAGTGTGTTGGGGGAGATGAGTATTAAGATATTGTTGGATACAAATATCATAATACATCGGGAAACAAAACGTCCGGTAGAAAGGGAAATCGGAAGATTGTACTGGTGGATTGATAAGCTACATTATGAAAAGTGCATAAGCGGCGTTACTCGTGCAGAGATATCAAGGATGCAGAATAAGCAAAATAGAGAAAGCTTCCTAATCAAGTTGGAGGGGTATACCCTCCTACAAACCACAGCACCCCTCAAGCGAGAGGTCATAACCATTTCGAACAAGCTTGACAAGACAGATAACGACAAAATGGATACGATACTCATAAACGAACTGATATCCGGAAGGGTCGATTATCTAATAACTGAAGACAGGGGGATACATCGAAAAGCGGAAATGCTCAACGTTGACAGTAGCGTATTCACCATAGACCAATTTTTAGAAAAAGTTACATCTGAAAATCCAGAATTATTAGACTACAAGGTTCCTATACTTGAAAAAGAGCACTTTGGAAATATCGATCTAAATGACGAGTTCTTTGACAGCTTTAAAGAAGACTATAAGGGTTACGAAAAATGGTTCAACAGCAAGGCTAATGATTTTGCTTATATAGCCAGATCCAACGGAAAGGTTGTTGCGTTCTTATATGTAAAGACGGAGAGTGAATATGAACCCTATTACGATGTGAAACCAATTTTTCAACAGAAGAGGAGATTAAAGATAGGCGCAATGAAAGTTCAACTCAGCGGCTTTAAACTCGGTGAGCGACTCTTGAAGGTTGTTTTTGACAATGCTCTTCTTTTTAAAGTGCAAGAAATCTATGTAACAATATTCCCAAAGAGAGATGACCAGCTGCGTTTAATTAAGCTACTCGAGGATTACGGATTCTATGAGTACGGAATAAAATCCTCATCATCTGGAGACGAAGAAATATTTGTCCGAGATTTTTCTGGTGAGGTGTCTCTGAAAACTCCAAGGTTTACATATCCATTTATGAGTTGGAATGCACGGAAATTTATGGTGCCAATCTATCCAGATTATCACACAAGTCTGTTCCCAGAATCTATTTTAAGAACGGAGTCTCCCGACGATTTCGTAGAGCAGGAACCCTTCAGAAATGCTATATCTAAAGTATACGTATCACATTCGATCGTGAGAAATCTGAAGTCTGGAGATATAATTATCTTTTATAGAACTTCAGGAGGTTCTGGAGGATACTATCGTTCCGTAATAACTACCCTAGGTATTGTTGAAAGTGTTCACCTCAATATACCTAACTTTGAGCAGTTTTCCCTTCTTTGCAGGAAGCGAAGTGTATTTTCCGAGCAAGAACTTAGACGGCAATGGGATCACAACACTACAAATAGACCATTTATTGTAAATTTTCTTTACGCTCACTCATTCCCAAAACGATTGAATTTAAAGACACTGATCGATTTAATGGTTATCAAGGATATTCAGTCCGCGCCAAGAGGATTTACTCAGATATCGAATGATTCGTTCAAAACTATAATAAGGGAAACGGGGAGCAATGAAAATATTATTGTCTATTAAACCTGAATATTCAAATAAGATATTTTCTGGAAAAAAGAGATTTGAATTTAGGCGGCAAAAACCTAAACATCTATTTGATATTGTTTTTGTTTATGAATCCAACCCCACGAAAAAGATTGTTGGGTGGTTTAGCGTAAGGAAGATTATCTATGGATCTCCGAACTATGTGTGGAAACAATGTAAAGATGCTGGAGGAATAGAAGAAGAAGATTATTTCAAGTATTGCGGTGGTAGAAAAGTTGTATATGCGTTCGAAATCGATAAGACTCTTCTTTTTGAATCTCCTATCAACCCATCAGATTTGGTTCCGGGATTTAATCCTCCTCAAAGCTTCACTTATTTTGATCAATCAATGGCGTCACTTCTAATTTCTGGCTTGAACTCAACAAGCTGGCCTAGAAATGAATTACAATCTTCGATGAATTTCTAATAAATAACACACTTCTGCATATAGAAAATTAAGGGGGCGAAACAAAGTAGTGAATTGATCTGTCACTTAATATTCCTGAACAAAATTTTCCAATTTCTCTCGTAAAATCCGACATGCTCCGACTCTGAATCGCTCAATTTATCAGCAATCTATTGGGTAATGTAACCCTCAAAAATGATTCTCTTTACACCGCTATGACTTTATCCGGCTTTGAGAGGGGGTAAGTTAAATATTAGCATCCAAAAATCAATATCAGTGAAACTTCTGGCTTAAATAATGTTCCCTAATACAGAGCTTTTGTTCAGCCATCTTACATAGTAATGATAATTCTCCCGAAATTTGAAAATTGGTCTTCAGAAACCAAAAATAGGCAGGTAATATATTATGATAATGCCCTAAAATAAGGGCTTAAATCAAATTATAAGAGGTCTAGATAATAAAAAACATCCCATTCTCAAGCTGAATACTATTTAGTGACCCGTGCCATAATGACAATGATGATTGTAGGCCTTTATGCCAGGGTATCAACCAAGGACAAGGAACAGAATCCAGAGAACCAGCTCCTGAGGCTGAGAGAATACTGTAAGATTAAGAAATGGGATTACAAGGAATACATTGATTATGCTTCCGGCGCAAAGAAGGATCGCCCAGGCTTGAAATCAATAATGTCGGACCTGGACAATATAGACGGAATCCTTGTCCTGAGGCTAGATCGTTTTGGCAGGTCACTGCAGAATCTCCTGGAGAATCTCAACGTAATAAGATCAAGGGGGAAATTCTTTGAGGCTATGGACCAGGGTCTCAAGATCTCTGAGAAAAAGGATCCAATGAACGATTTCATGCTGGCCATCCTTGGAGCTGCGGCTGAGTTTGAACGGGAGCTGATATCGGAGAGAGTCAGGGACGGCATGGCCAGGGCAAGGAACGAGAATAAGAAAATTGGAAGGCCAGTTGTCATGGAGCAGAAAGGAGTTGATTCATCTCGCCTCGTAGAATTGAAGAGAGAGGGCAAATCCATAAGAGAGATCTCTCAGCTGGTTGGTATCAAGAGATCAACTCTCCATGGGATCCTCAAATCTCTGTCCGAAAAACCTACCCCCGAAAACTGACCTGTTTATTTATATACCCCCTACCCATGATTTTAATGTCCAAAAAGGAGTTCTTTGTTGGACACTTGGACTGGACTGAGAATGAAGAGAAATTGAGTTGATTGATAAGCTAATACAATTTGTCCAAATAGTGAATATTCATTAAATTACCGAAATTAATATTAATAGATTAAATCATACAATATATCGTGACCAGTAGTTTCAACTATCTTCTGACCGACGCTATATCTGCTCTAGCAATAGTTGCTTCCATGATTGGGTTATATTTTACGGAGGACGTCATCCTCCAGAGAGCCAGGAGGAGGGTTTTAGAGGCAATCGGGAAAAATCTTCCATTTCCAAAATTTAAAAGGAAGAAATTCAATGAGGAGTTGACTGAGTCAAACTACTTAAGCTATCACTCTGTAATAAATAGGGTCCCGCTTACCCCAATAGCACTTCTTACTGGGTCTGCAATTATTGCTCTCGGTTGGAACACTATCAGTCAAAAGGGATTCTATGCGGTTTTAGTAAATACATCTCACATCTTTATTGCAATGCCATTCGTCGTTGTTATTGCTTTATTATTTATAACCGGTTCTTTGCTGAATTCTGGGCATCTATCTAAGAGAATAGATAAGAGAATAAAATCAGACGGTCATCATTTAGATTGGAAATTACTCTATCTTCTCAGACTGAAGCGGTATGAGTTGTACTTTCTATTTGCGTCAATTGGGATTATCTTTCTTATTTTAACCAAGACATTTTCTTATTTAATCTTTTATTATCCAGATTTTACCATCCCGCTTCTGCCTTTTCTGGGTACTTTGAAATCTTATGACCCTAATGGTCTTGGCTATGCCCTTTTAACAACATTTGTATTAGCGTCGATTTCATACCTGTTACCCAAAAGAACCCAGAAATTTATCGAAGAACATTGCAGTAAGTCTAACAAAGACCATCAAGATAGTCAGAAAAACAGTCAAAACTCCTATAGTAGTTTTCAAGAATTGGAAAACGAACTTCTCGAGAAAGTGAGTAAATCAAGATTACTTGTAACTGTCACCGACGTGGGAGGGAGCAAATTTTCTGGATACGTCTGTGGAATAGGTTCGGTCTTAGGTATTTGCGGCGTAGAATCTGCAGTGGATTCGGACACGAATAAAAATGATGATAACAACAACTGCAATGTTAAGTACTTTGTTCGGTGGAACTATGTTACTTCTGTGGAATTTAAACCATGAAAATTCTCCACTCATTAAACACAGTATAACAAGGGTATATCCCCATGAAAGTGACTGGTACCAAATTCAAATCCGACGAGCCAAGAATAATACCTGACATTTCTTATGAATTGCCAAGACAAAATCAAAGGGATATATTTTGGAAAAGGCGGTTAAACTCAATTTGCTATCCCTTCACTTTCATTTCCTCTATAATTGCTTCGTAAAGTGGGAACAGAATTTTTCTTGCTTCTTCGTCACTGAACCCCAAGACCGATAATATTCCGATGTCAAGGTTTACCCTCATTTCATTGAAACTCACGTACTGGTCAAGAATTGACGGCAATTCCTTATTACAGAGATCATTAAAAAGATTCAATAATTTGGTTATTGCTTCAGCGTTCAATGCAGACACATCAAATATGTCAAAGAGCACGAGTTCGCTTTCCATAATGTCGGTGAAGCCTCCCGTTGTCTGTTCCCTGAATGAGAGGATATTTGACATAGTGAGTGTACTGTTTAGAATCAATGTCTGAATTTTGGCCTCAATTGGGTCCCTAAATCTTATCAACTTGAATGTATGGGGAGATAGAATACCTTTCTCAGAATAGAACGCAAAATGATGGGTATTCTTTGAATTGGGTCTGAATCTCCTGCCCACAACTACATTACTCGTCTTCTTCCTTACATTTTCTCTTTGGTTTGCCCAGTCAAATGAGCCCCTCCATTTTGAGAGGTTAAGAATTGCCTCAAAATTACTGGGAGGATCGATAAGAACATAATCTATGTCAGAGGCATCCATTGTTTTCACGGCGGTCAGAGTTCTAAGGGCGGGTTTTAACTTTGATCTTGCTACCGGGAAGGATTCATTGAGATCTTTAATTTTTACCATAACAACCTTTTCATTTTCGTTTTCAACAATTAGGAATGCTCTTTCAATCCGTGAGGTGTCCAAAGGTTTCGTTATGAAAACCAGCTCTGACAATCCCGAAGGGGAGGCATGAAAACCCTCTGAAATCATGGGACGGCTTATCTTTGTTAATTTCTTAGCAGACCTTTCTCTTACCCTTGTTAAGAAATCATCCAGAACCTTCTTGTTGGATGTAGATGCAAAACCGATGATGGGCATTAAATTATTTTCATATCGAGACAGTTTAATCGTTTCCAGGAACTCTGTTTCAACAGTTCCAGTGTTCAAGGGTTCTTTCCTATCATATGAATTCTTTATTCTTGAAATGAGCCTGCTCACGGCTTCGGGCGGCAGGTTCTTTATAGACGTCCTTATGGTCACAATTGCAGTGTAGTCACCCGGCATTGGTTTCCGCTTCCTCCCAATGAAAAGTACATCCTTAAACGATGAACCCTCACTGAAAGCCTCATCTTCAAGGGGTTTGACCAAATATTGCAGAGAATAGTTCTTCAGCATATATTGCCTGATTTTCTTTGTAGCCTCTCCTCTGGCTATGTTTATTGGAATTACCGCCGCCACTTTACCATCCTTTCTGAGCAGCAGATCTGAAAGGGCCATAAATGAACCCCATAGGTTCACCCTATTCCCGGAAACTCTATTTAAGACCTCATTTTCATTGATTTTTTCCCTCATTTCAGTCGGCATCTTCTCTCTATCAGAAAATGGAGGATTCATGATCACCAAGTCCGATGGGACGAGTGTGAAACCTTTACCTTTGCCTTCAGCAGATACTGCACCCCGCTTCCTGATAACGAAGTTGTCGCCGGTAAGCTGGCTTTGAATTGTATGCTCAAACCCGGAAATCTTTATCCCCTTTCCCGAATTGAATTCTTTCTTTCTCAACTGTTCGGAAAGCGTGAGGGAGTCCATAGATGCAATCCTTACGATATTGGTAGGCTGTTCGATATTCTGCATAGCCAGATTTAATGTGCTGATATGTGCTGCAAATGGCATCAGGTCTATACCAGTGATCTCGTTCTCCAGGAACTGTTTGTGTAACTTCTTCAGGTCTTTTGTCCCATCTGTTTCGACATATAGTTTCATTTTCGCTTTGTAACTTGAAACCAATAAAGTGCCTGACCCACAAGCAGGGTCTATAACTGTGGAAGCATAGTCATCTATGGCCAGTCCAGTCAAGAGGTCCGCAGAGTTGGGGTGTGTGTAAAAGGCAGCAAGAATTTTCCTGACTTCAAACGGTATCAGATCGTGAAAAAATCTTCCGACAAGATCGTGAGAAATGTACTCTGCCCTAAGGAGCTTTATGGCTTTTATCACTTCATTTATGACATCCAGAACACTCTTGGTTTCGGGAATGTGTGCCAGTAAATTTGTTCTGTATATGGATTTATAGTCAATCTCTGTGATAAGGTCAAAGTAATTCTGAATATCTTTCAGAGACTCAATTCCCTCCATTTCAGGAAGCTCGTTGCCCTTTGCTTTTTTTGTGTAGACGTGGTAAAACAGTAATTGATTGAAAAGCAAGAATGATGCAAGGCTGATGACCTGGTTCTCTGCTGCTTCCTTCTCCTTTATCTCACCTATCGATGCAAAGAGGTCCAGTTTATTGACCACTTCTGCAATCAACTCATCAGTCCTTATCTGATACACAACTGAATTGAGGTCAGTTGCATAGTTTCCAATCAACTTAACAGCTGATGCAAAATCTACCTTTGACAACTGCTTATCAATTGTAAGTTTTAGTTGCCTCGCCAGAAAATCCAGTGTGATTGCCCTGCTCTCTGTCCAGGATTCAGTCAGCATTATTCCCCAAATTTCACTCTCAATAGCAATGCGCTGAATTGCATTGAAATTTTCAATGGGTGAATTTCTTATGCTATCTGGATAAATTAGTATGATAACATTCTGGGTTTTCGACCTCCTGCCGTAATCATATGCCTGTGCAACTGCACTAAGGCCGATATTTTCCTTCTTACCTACTTTAACCTCGATGACAAAGGTAAGCGAGCCGTATTTGAAAATAATGTCCGGTTCTTTTCCCATTACTATAGTATTGCCAATAGCCTGAAAACCGTTGTTTTCCAAGTGACTTATGATCGGATTGTAAAGTGTTCTTTCTTCAATTCTGGGCAGGGCCACTTTACATTAACAGTTTGTCTCCTTATAATTTTTCTATGCTATCGCCTTCACTCATCGTTTAAGCTTGACTTTTGGATGAACCTTAGAGAAGGATCGCTTCTGGAATCATAATTACGCGACATATGTGTTTATTTTCCATTTGGGACTCTCAGTATGCTGTCTATTGTCTAGGCTGGATAAGGCACCTTCATGAAATCCAGCATCTCCCCGGCGTTGTCTGATTCCCATCTCGGTGTTATTTAATCAGTACTTTTGCATTTATCTCGAAAATAACCCGGATTTGTAGGAATGCACTGACCTTAACTGCAACCTTCTTCCAGTTCTTAACCATCTCAATGCTTGCATATAACTGATGTACCATTCTTCTGGATCTATCATGTATATCCTTTACGGGTTGTTCACCGTGCTCATCTAGGTAAAGCAGCAGTTCCGATGTTCTTCCTATATAAACATCAAGCCTTTTCCCAGAGTGATCAAACTTTACCTCCCTGACATACCATGGCTTCTCAAGATTCAGTGCTTTGGTGAATAATTCATTATCAGGCGTAATAATGGGATGATTTTCCTCTTTATATATCCATTAGATGTTAAGGAGATCCATATTTTTCTATTCGGGAAAAGCAGGCCATATATATTATGATAAAGCCCTGAAATACCGGCTAAAATCAAATTATAAGAGGTCGGGATAAAATTAAACATCCCGTAATCTAGGCCCCTTTTAGCGTAAGTCGCCTTTCGTCATATCTCCGAACCAAGGATAGGAAAGTTTAACTTGCCTAAAATTCTATTTGAACAATGAATAAAGAAAAGCTGTGGATACATCTGTGGGGCCAGACGTTTATTCCCAAAACCAATCTGCTGGTCGTACTTGGCATCATGATAAGTATGTCGTTCGTTGCCGTTTTTACTATGTATAATACCTATGTTTCCAGCTTATCTTTCTTGCTGATGCTGGCGTTCATGGTGCTGTTCATAATCGTGGCAAGAAGACCCGGACTCCAGCACTAATTAATGGTGAATTTTCAGCTCATAATTCATATATCAAAAACATAATTGGAAATCTTATAGTTGACAGAATCTTCTGATAGAGAATGTATATACTCTTGACGAGGATCCAGAGGATAGGTTTTGTTGAGAGGAGTAAATTACCACCAGTTCTGCTGGAGCAAATCACTGTAACTATGATCATGAATTCATGTGCATCAGCTATCTTTTCGTATTTCGTCCGTCACGTTTGCTAAATTCTTATAATCTAGTTTTATATCTATGCATATGGAGCAAATCGTCGATGTACCTATGATGCATCCAAACGAATGGTTGCAATCCAATGTTAGTGGGGAAACAGAAATGGTTGGAGAATTCGATATTGAACAAGTACCCATTGAGACGGTTACGATACGGGATGGTAAATTGTATTTTAACCTAAAGTCAATGCTCACAGGTCAATTATATCCAATATCGTATGAAGGCAGAGACTTCTTTGTCCGGAAGACCAAATCAGGCTCTGTAGAGATGTACAGAGTAAAGCGATGAAGGCTTTCACCACTTTTTGTGGGTGTTTGTGCCAATGAACAGAATGCCAGAGTCACCGATTAAATTGGAAGTTAAAGAAGTTGAGATTATATATGAATTCAGGACAGATGATCTTGAAGTATGTAAGCCGAAACTAAGAGAGTATAGGAAATGGTGGGGACCTTTCCTGTTAAAGAGACCTTATAGGATTCACGTCGACGCTTTAGGTAATTTTGATGTAGAAGGTGGCTTCATTGAGTGAAGATAAACAGGAAGAAATTGAATTCAGCACCGTTAGAGAGAATTGGAATAGTTATAGATTTGAGAATGAAATAAAGTGCAAACTAAGGTTTTCTCCAACAAAGATCCTTAGGTCTCTTCCCAGAGATAAACCTGGTTTGCAGAATATCTCTATTGTGTATGCAATAACAGCTAACTTCGACAATGAGGGAGAACTTAGTAAGATACCTGCTGGAAAGCTAATCGGTTTTGAAACAGTGGATGAACCTATGAACATATACGATATTGGGCATACAATATTAGTTGTTGTCAGTCATTTAGAGACTGTTTCTAAAACCAACAAGTTAGATCCGAACAATAAGCCCGTCTTCACTTGGGGCATGAAGATAAGCGCGTCACCAGTAAATTACCCTAAGTTCTAGCCGGTACACAAATAATTTCGCCAGGAATCACTGTACCAAAGAAAGCTGCCGAAATTCTTAACGTGAAATCCAGTGATATAGTAGGTTTCTACGAGGAGAATGGAAACGTAGTGTTGAGGAAAATGAAATAAAGTCTACCGAGGTATTGTCTTGCTTCATCAGCGTTCCTGGCTGAATCAGTCATCCCGAACCGGCGGCATTTCCTGCCCGTCCCCTTCCCACTCTATCCTGAATTTTATGACCTGCGGTGCGCTGACTGCCATCTCCCTGGGTATCTGTATGTTCACCGGGCCTACCGGTGTCCTGTACACGAACGTGTAGAGCTCCGCAACGCCGAAACCTATGGCCCTTTTCGCTTCACCCTCGATCCCTGCCACCCTCATCCCTCCAGATAGCTCATATCCACTCCCATATGCCCTTCCTGTAATCGCCGACGTAACTGAGGCTGAAATGCGAGTCTGGAAGCTTCCCGGATGCGCCGAACAGGATGCCCAGGTATTCCCTCAGCAGCGACCGGGGCATGAATGCGAATGCCCTGAGGATACCGCCAGTGACCTTCATTATGGTGCCAGCCCTGGGTATGTGTGCCCCATTGGCGCCGTTCCGCACCATGTTGATGAAAGGGGAGCTTATGTCCGCATGATAGAGGCCGCTGTCGCCGGCCACCGGCTGCCATGAGTCGGGCACATGTGACGAGGGGCATACTGCAATGGACCTGAGGGCGTCCTTCATGCGGTGCTCGGAGTTGACCTCGAAGAACGCCTCCGTTATTCCAGCGGATTTGATCTCACCGGGGAGGTCCGTGTCGAACCCCACCACGGAAAGGGATATGCGATCATTAACGGCATCAAGGGCGGCGATGCCGCCTGGATCGGGGCCGAGGCCCACGATCTCCATCCCGTTCCTCATCTGCAGTATGTCTCCCGCCAGCATGGTGACGCTGTGCAGGTCGGAGGCATGGAACCTGTAATCAGCCCTGATCCTTCCGCCGGTGAGGTAAAGCGATCTCGGCAATACGGTCCCTATGCCCAGTATGCGGTCCATGATGCCGCTGACGGTGCTCATCTCCTCAGATTTGAGCTTGACCGTGAGCAGGTCACCCCTC